>DASXRB010000289.1:0-2687 GCA_036506875.1 Kribbellaceae bacterium
CGAGGTGCGCCGCCGCGATCCGCAGGTTGAGCACCGCGGCGCCGGCCGCGATCCGCATGGCGCGGCCGCTCGGGTCCTCCGCCGGCAGCGACCGGGACTCGTCGAGGAAGACATCGATCGCGCGACCGCCGACCTCGAAGCGCCACGGCTGGGTGTTGTGCATCGACGGCGCCGCCACCGCCGCCGTCAGCAAGATGTCGAGCTGTTCCGCCGTCAGCTGGTCGTCGCTCATCGGTCCTCCTCTGCCGGGCCCACTGTCAGCGTGCTCGCGGCGGCGGCCCCGGCAGCAGTGGCATCGGCCCTGCCGGGGCGGGCCATTCGGCATCGAGTCCCGTGACCCTGGACCCTGCCTGCGCCGCCCGCCCGGTCAGACGCTCGAAATGAGACGAAATCCGTCGAATCCGATCAGGAGGCATCGAGATGAGCACCATTCACGCGCGGCCGACACGGCCGAGCATGGAACCGGACGCCGGGCGGCAGCCGTCCGCGTTCGTGTCCCGCGCACTCGCGGCACTGCGGATCGCCTACGGGCTGACGTTCCTGTGGGCGTTCTTCGACAAGCTCTTCGGCTTCGGCTACGCGACCAAGAGCGCGAAGTCCTGGGTCAACGGTGGCGACCCCACCGCCGGGTTCCTGAAGGGATCCAAGGGCCCGTTCGACAGCTTCTACCACGGCATCGTCGGTGACTGGTGGGTCTCGCCGCTGTTCATGATCGGCCTGGCCGGAATCGGGCTGGCGCTGACGCTCGGGATCGGGATGCGGATCGCGGCCGGCGCCGGGACGCTGCTCTACCTGATGATGTGGAGCGCCGCCCTGCCGCCGAGCAACAACCCGGTGCTCGACGACCACATCCTCGGCGCGATCGCGCTGATCGTGCTCGCCGCCACCGCGGCCGGCAACACCTGGGGCCTGGGCAAGATCTGGTCCTCGACCGAACTGGTCCGCAAGTACCCGGTCCTGCGGTGACCGGTATGACGAACACCTCGACGGTCGCGGTCGGCGTCGACCGGGCCTGGCAGGAGCACGGAGCGCTCGCGTGGGCGTACGACGAAGCCCGGCGCGCGCGCTCCGCGCTGCGGGTCGTGCACGTGGTCGACGACAGGTTCGGTGAGGCGCCCGAGCTGGGCAGCGCGGCACGCGAGCAGGCCGCCGACCTGATCGCCGACGTCCGCACGCACCTCGAGGGCGACGACTCCGCCACACCGCTCACGTCGGACGCGGTCAGCGGCCGCCCGGGACCGGCGCTGGTCCGGGCGGCCGCCGCCGACCGGATGCTGGTGGTCGGCCGGCGCGGCTCGGGCTCGTTCGGCCGGCTGCTGCTCGGCTCCACCGCGGAGAGCGCGGTGAACCACGCCGACATCCCGGTGGTCGTCGTACCGGAGGTGTGGGACACCGCCGCGCACCGGACGGCTCCGGTGGTCGCCGGCGTCGACCCCGCGGCGGCGGGCGAGGCGGCGATCGAGTTCGCCTGCACCGTCGCGACCGAGCGGTCGGTGCCGGTGGTGCTGGTGCACGTCTGGGACGTGCCGAGCCTCTACTCCTGGGACAACGCGATGCTCAGCGACGTCGAGCAGACCTGGGAGCGGCGGGCCCGCGAGGAGCTCGACCGGACGGTGCAGCAGTGGCAGGAGAAGTACCCGGACGCCGACGTCCGCGGCGAGCTGCGCCAGGGCCATCCGGCCGAGGGCCTGCTCGACGCGTCCATCGGGCGCGAGGCACAGCTCGTCGTCGTCGGTGGCCGGCGGCACAACCGGCTGACCGGCCTGGTGCTCGGCTCGGTGGCACGCGCCGTGCTGCACCACGCCGACTGCCCGGTGGCCGTGGTGCATGACGTTGCCCGCGGCAACGGTACGGCGGGCTGACGGGGCGGCCCCGGTCGTGCGTGCGCACCGTCCGGGGTCAGCTGGGCTCCGCGGCAAGGGGCGCCCGGAGCTCCAGCACGGTGCCGTGCGGGTGGACACTCTCCACCCGTACGGCGCCACCCAGTGCCCCGGCACGTTCGCGCAGGTTGCGCAGGCCGCTCTCGCGCGTGGTGCCCTCGGCGATCCCGGACCCGTCGTCGGTGATGCGCGTGACCACCTCGCCGTCCGCGACCGTCACGTCGACCTCGACACTGGTCGCGCCCGCGTGCCGGACCACGTTCGACAGCCCCTCCCGGACCGCCGCGAGGATCTGCGGCCGGACCACGGCCGGTACGACGCTGTCCAGCGGTCCGCGCAGCTTGAGCTGAGGCGTGAAACCGAGGGTGTCGGCGTACTCCCCGACCACACCGCGGATGTCGGCCCGCAGTGACGACCGGCTCCGCGGCTGCTGGTGCAGCTCGAAGATCGCGGCGCGCAGATCGCGGATGGTGGCGTCGATGTCCTCCACCGCGCGGCTGATCCGCTCCTGCACCTCCGGCCGGACCATCCGGTGCATGCCCTGCAACTGCAGGCCGGTGGCGAACAACCGCTGGATCACCAGGTCGTGCAGGTCCCGGGCGATCCGGTCCCGGTCCTCGAGCACGGCGAGCGCGGAACGGTCGTGCTGGGCCTGGGCCCGGTCGAGCGCGAGCGTCGCCTGGTTCGCGAACATCCGGACCAGATCGGTTCCGGCCGTCACCTCGTCGACCGCGCCCCGTTGAGCGGCGACGAGGAGAATGCCACCGCCGGAGCGGGTACCGGTTGGCAGCGGTGCCACGATCGTCC
>DASXRB010000290.1:0-2675 GCA_036506875.1 Kribbellaceae bacterium
GCGCTGGCCAGCGGCGCCGACGCGGTCGTGCTCGACCTGGAGGACGCCGTCGCCGCAGACACCAAGGACGCCGCCCGCGCCGCCGTACAGGCCTGGGCGGTGACCGCCGCCCCGGCCCAACGGGCCCGCACCGTCGTCCGCGTCAACGACACCGCCTCGCCACACATCGCCGACGACCTCCGGCTCGTCGCCGCCGCCCGGCTGCCGGCCGTGATGCTGCCCAAGGCGGAGACCATCGAGGACGTGGCGGTCGTACGCGCCGCCGCTCCCGGTACCGACGTCCTCGCCCTGGTCGAAAGCGCCCGCGGCGTCGCCGCCGCGGAGAAGCTGGCGCGGGCCGACGGCGTCACCCGCCTCGTGTTCGGCACCCTGGACTACGCGCTCGACCTCGACCTGGACATCGACGAGCAGCCCGACGGCCTGTCCTACGCCGCCGGTCGGCTGGCGGTCGCGTCCCGCCTCGGTGGGCTCGCCACGCCGGTCGCCGGAGTGACCCCGCAGCTCGACGACGAGGCCCGGCTACTGGCCGACCTCGCCTGGTCCCGGCGCCACGGCTTCGGCGCGAAGCTGTGCATCCACCCGGCGCAGGTCGCACCGATCAACGCCGCACTCACCCCGACCCCGCAGGCCGTCGCGTTCGCCCACCGGGTGCTCGCCGCCGAGGCCGCCTCACCCGGCGCCGCCCGCCTCGACGGCCGCATGATCGACCGGCCGGTCGTGGCGGCGGCACAGCGGACCCTGCACCGCGCCGGCCGCTGACACTCACCTCGATTGGAGACCCATCATGCCGTCCACCGTCGTCGACTCCGCGATCTTTCAGGGCATCTTCAGCACCGACGAGATGCGCCACATCTGGTCCGACGAAAACCGCACCCAGAAGTACCTCGACGTGGAAGCCGCGCTCGCCACCGTGCAGGGCGAACTGGGGATCATCCCGCAGGAGGCCGCCGACGAGATCGTCCGCCACCGCAGGCTCGATCGCATCGACCTGGCCGAGCTGCGCCGGCAGACCGAACGCATCGGCTACCCGATCCTCGGCGTGGTCACCCAGCTGAACAACCTGTGCCGCGACGGGCTGGGCGAGTACTGCCACTGGGGCGCCACCACCCAGGACATCACCGACACCGCCACGGTGCTGCAGATCCGGGAAGCCCTCAACATCGTCGACCGCGAACTCACCGCGCTGTCGGCCGCGCTGGCCCGGCTCGCCGCCGACCACCGCGACACCCCGATGATCGGCCGCAGCAACCTGCAACAGGCCATCCCGATCACGTTCGGGTACAAGATGGCCGGGCTGCTGTCCGCCGTCGAACGGCACCGCGAGCGGCTGGACCAGCTGCGCGCACGGGTACTCGTCGGGGAATTCGCCGGCGCCGCCGGCACGCTGGCGTCGCTCGAAACCGGAGCGATGCAGACCCAGGCCGGCGTGTGCGCCGCGCTCGGCCTGGACCAACCGGTCATCGCCTGGCACACCATCCGCGACAACATCGCCGAGGTCGGCGCCTTCCTCGGGCTGGTGGGCGGCACGCTCGGCAAGCTCAGCACCGACGTCAAGCTCATGATGCAGACCGAGGTCGGCGAGGTATACGAGCCCTTCGCGCACGGCCGGGGATCCAGCAGCACGATGCCGCAGAAGCGCAACCCGATCAGCAGCTGCTACATCCACGCCGCGATCTCGGTGGTCCGCCAGCACGCCGCCGCCCTGATGGACGCCATGGTCGCCGACCACGAGCGGTCCACCGGCCCGTGGGAGATCGAGTGGATCGTGCTACCCGAGGCGTTCTGTCTGATGGCGGGCGCGCTGAAGCAGGCACGCGCCATCGTCGAAGGGCTCGAGGTCGACGCCGACGCGATGCGCCGCAACATCGACCTCACCCACGGGCTGGTCATGAGCGAGGCCGTCATGATGGGCCTCGGCCCCTACATCGGCCGGGAGTACGCGCACGACCTCGTCTACGACATCTGCCGCAAGGCGCAGGCCGAGGGTCGCCCGCTGCTCGACCTGCTGGACGAGGAACCCACGATCACCAAGCACCTGGACCGGGAGGCGCTGGCCACACTGTGCGACCCGGCCAACTACCTCGGCCAGTCCGGCGTCATGGTCGACCGGGTACTCTCCCGGCGCCGGCCATGACCGAGCGAAGCGAGGTCATCAGGTGGCTCAGTCCGTCCGGTCACGGCGGCACGAAGCGAAGCGGAGTGCCGTCATGACCGGCCCGGCCGAGCTCGTCGTACCCTGCGTCCTGATGCGCGCCGGCACCTCCCGCGGCCCGTTCTTTCTACGCGAGTGGTTGCCCGCCGGCGACGTCGCGCGTGACGAGGCCCTCATCGGCGCCATCGGCGCGTCCGACGCGCTGCAACTCGACGGGTTGGGCGGCGGCAGCACGCTGACCAGCAAGGTCGCGATCGTCTCGCCGTCGGCCGAGCCGGGCTGCGACGTGGACTACCTGTTCGCCCAGGTCGGCGTCGGCCGCCGGTCGGTGGACACCCGCCCCAACTGCGGCAACATGCTGGCGGGCGTCGCCCCCTTCGCGATCGAACAGGGCCTGGTACCCGCGGCGGACGGCACCACCACCGTCCGGGTGTTCAACGTCAACACCCGTACCCGCGTCGACGCCACCGTGCACACCCCCGGCGGCCGGGTGACCTACACCGGGGACACCCGCATCGACGGG
>DASXRB010000291.1:0-15327 GCA_036506875.1 Kribbellaceae bacterium
GTGGCCACCACCACCGCCTCCACCACGTCGTCGGTCAGCTTGCGAGGCGCGCCCGGCCGCGGCTCGTCCGACAGGCCCTCCAGCCGCTTGGCGACAAACCGCGACCGCCACTTGCCCACCATGTCCCGCGACACCCCGAGCTGCTCGGCCACCCGCGTGTTCGGCGTCCCGTCCGCACACGCCAACACAATCCGCCCCCGCATCGCCAACGCCTGCGACGACTTCGCCCGCCGCGTCCACCGCAGCAGCGTCTGCCGCTCGTCGTCAGACAGCACCAACGACCCCTGAGCCCTCCCCGGCATACACGAAGTGTAGACGAATTAACGACTCAGCACACTAGGTCGCGGGAAGCGTGATCTCTTCGGTCTCGTTCCACCACCGGTACGACCACTCGCCGAGAAGGTCCTCGACTAGCTCGGCGGCAGCATCTATTCGCTTCAATCGCGCCCGTCGACCGCCCTGACGCCGGGGCTGTTGCATTGAGCCATCATCAAGATCGCTCGCCGCAAAGCTTCCTGCGAGATCCACTCACACCGGCCCGTCCTCTGGCGCAGATCGGGCAAAGCGGTCGGCTCTGGCCATCGCAACGGCCATTCGAGCCGGCTGTCGTTAAGGGTCCTCCGGAGGATTTGCGGCCCTTGAGACGTTGGATCGCCCAATGCAACAGAGCCCGGAAAAGCATACCCATTGTCGAAAGTCAATATTGACCCCCGTGAAAGCGTTTCGCTAGATTGAGCCGACCGTCCGGCTCATCAACGGGGGATGCCATGGCGGGTCGCCGCTTCAGCCTGCTCACTTCCGCCACCGCTGCCGTCCTGGTGGCGGCCTCCCTCGCCGTTCCGGCGATCGACCGGCTGGCCGCCGCCGCGCCCGCCGCGCCGCCCGACTGCAAGGTCGAGCAGCCCAACGAGGTGATGGCCGGCCGCACGGCCGCGGCCTGCCACCGCCGGGTCGAGATCCTCAGTGAGCGCACCGAGGTGTCGCAGACCTTCGCGAACGGTGACGGCTCGCAGACCGTCGAGGTGGGCATCGAGCCTGAGCGGGTGCGCAAGGGCGCCAACTGGGTGCCGGTGGACACTCGACTCAAGCAGACGGCGGCCGGTCTCGAGCCGCGCGCCTCAGTGCTCCCGGTCACCTTCTCAGCCGGCGGCACCGCGCCGTTCGCCCGGCTCCGCGACGGCGCCAAGGAGATCGCGCTGAGCTGGCCAGGCACGTTGCCCAAGCCGGTGATCACCGGGGACACCGCGGTCTACCGCGATGTGTTGCCTGACGTCGACCTCAAGGTCACTGCGCAGGCGCTCGGCTTCTCCGAGGTCCTCGTCGTCCGGTCCCGGGCCGCCACCAGGAACCCGAGGCTGGCCAGCCTCAAGTTCGGCCTCGCCGCCAAGGGCGTGAACGTCGCCGCTGAGAAGGCCGGCGGCCTGACCGCGCGCGACGCGAAGGGCACCGAGGTCTTCACCGCCCCGGCACCGCTGATGTGGGACAGCTCCGCCGAGCCCGACTCGCGCACCGCCGACGACCAGTCGGTCGCCCCGCCCGCCGAGGAGCCGAAGTCGCCGGCCGAGGCCGCGCCCGGTGCGGCCGAGCCGGCCGCGCGCAGGGCCGTGATGAAGGTGCGGGCCAGCAAGACCCAGCTCACCCTCACCCCGGACACCAGGCTGCTCGCCGACCCGGCCGCCAAGCTCCCGCTCTACATCGACCCGTCGTGGACCGGCAACATCTCGTCCGGCGCGTGGACCACGGTGTGGAGCAAGTACAAGACCAGCTCGTTCTGGAAGAACGCCTCGGCGCTGAACAACGGCAGCGTCAACGGCTCGGCCGGGGCGGGGCGCACCGAGGACTGCTCGGGCTGCTCGGATTACATCATCCGGTCGTTCTTCCGGATGGACACCTCGAAGGTACGCGGGAAGCAGATCGTCTCGGCGCAGTTCCGGATCGAGCAGCGGCACGCCTGGACGTGCAGCCCGAAGTCGAACGCCAAGCTCTGGCTGACCGGCGGCATCACCGACAAGACCACCTGGAACAACCAGCCCACCTGGAACGGCAGCTACACGGCCCAGACGGCCGCGAACCGCAAGAACGGCGCGATCCACGGCTGCCTCGGCCCGGGTACGATCGAGTTCAATACCACGGCGATGGTGGCCCACGCCGCGGCGAGCAACTGGTCCACGATGAGCGTCGGCCTGCGGGCGATCGACGAGGGCACAGTGAACCAGTGGAAGCGGTTCAACCACGCCTCGCCGAAGCTCGCGATCACCTACAACACGGTGCCGAACGGCCTGTCCGACCGGAAGTCCGATGGCAAGGCGTGCGCCACCGGCGTCTCCCGGCCGTACGTTTACAACGCGACACCGATCCTGGCCGCGAAGCACTCCGACCCGGACAGCGATCAGCAGAACCTGACTACGTACTTCTACTGGTGGCCGCTGGGCGGCTCGCGCAGCGAGACCAACAAGATCAGCAAGGCGTCGGGCAACCCGTCGTCGATCACGGCGACCATCGCGAGTGGCAAGCTGACCGACGGCGCGACGTACGTGTGGCAGGCCCGCACCTACGACGGCCGGGCCTACGGCGCCTGGTCGGGCACGTGCGAGTTCACCGTCGACGCGACCCCGCCGCCGACACCCGCGGACGTCACCTCCGGCGACTACCCGGCCGACAACGCCTTCCACGGCGGCGTCGGAGTGACCGGCATATTCGACGTCAAGGCCCCAGCCCTCCGACCGTACGAGGTGAAGGAGTACGCCTGGACGCTGGACTCCGGCGTGCTCACCGCGGCCCGTAACGTGCCGGCCCGCACCACCGGCGACTACGGCGCCCAGATCAAGCTGCCGCCACTGCACGACGGCGCCAACGTGCTCCGCGTCTGGGCCCTGGACGCGTCCGGGCGCTACTCGGCCACCCCGAAGACGTACACCTTCCTGGTGCACGCCGGCGACGGCCCGGCCGCGGAGTGGAACTTCGACGAGGACTCCGGCGACGCCACCGACACCACCACGCACGGCAACACGATGACGCTGAGCGGCACCACCGCCCGGGTGACCGGCCGCGGCGACCAGGGCAACGCGCTCAGCCTCACCGGCGCCGGCGCCGCGGGCCGCACCAGCCCGGTGACCTACCCGAACCCGGACACCGGCGCGGCCGTCGCGGTGGCCACCGACAGCACGTTCACGGTGACCGCGCGGGTGAAGGTGGACACCCTGGGGGGCATCGGCGAGCCCACCATCGTGGCCGCCAACGGCACCCGGACCAGCGCGTTCACCCTCGCGTACTCGCGTGAGGACAACCGCTGGCGGTTCACCGTGGCCGGCACCGACGCGGACAACCCGGCGCTCTACTCGGTACTGTCCGACGCGGCGCCGGCCGCCGGCAAGTGGACCCATCTCGCGGGCGTCTACGAAGCGTCCAGCAAGACCATCGCCCTGTACGTCGACGGCGTCCTGCAGACCGCCACGGCCTCGGTCGCGGCGACCTTCAACGCCACCGGCGGCCTGACCATCGGCAAGCGCAGGTGGAACGGCGCGGACAGCGACTTCTTCACCGGCGCGATCGACGACGTGCGCCTCTACAGCTTCGCCGAGACCGCAGTCAAGATCGCCGAATTGGCCGTGCCGCTGCCCGCCGTGGTTGCCTTCCCGGACGGCACCGAGGCGAGCGCCGGCGGTAACCTGAGCGTGACGCTCGGCGGCGGCGGTGACGTCAACGTCACCAAGTTCCGCTGGAGCGTCGACGCACCCGCGCTCGACCACGAGTCCGCCGTGACCGGCGGCGGTTCGGTCACCGTTCCCGTCCCGGTCGGCAGCACCACCGGCGACCGGGCGCTCTTCGTGGCCGCGGTCGACTCCGGCGGCCGAGTCGGCCCGACCACGCAGTACACGTTCACCGTCGAGTCGGCCGTGTCGGTGTCCGGCATCGTGCTCGACGCGATGACCTTTCTGCCGGTGGACGGCGCCATGGTCACTCTGAACCCCGGGGGCCGCAGCACCACGACCGGCGACGACGGCAGCTACCGCTTCGCCGACTTCGCCGCGGGCACGTACACCCTCACCGCGGCCAAGGGCGGTAAGTGCGGCCTGTCCGGCAGCGCCCAGGTCGATATCACCGACGGCGCGCTGAGCTGGGACCTGTACGTCTTCCCGTACACCGACGACCTGGGCTACACCTGCACCGAGACCACCGCGGCGCTCAGCTCGGCCAGCACCACGCTGTCGCTGACCGGCGACGACGCGGTCGCCCAGGTGGCGCTACCGTTCGAGTTCCCGTTCTACGGCGCCGCCTACTCGGACGCCTGGGTCGACACCAACGGGGTGATCGCGTTCGACGACCCTGCCGGCTCGCACCCGACCCACGACACGCCGCTCGCGAGCGTCGCCCCGTTCTGGGACGACCTGGTGGCCGACGGCTCGTCGACGATCAAGACGGCCACCGCCGGCAGCGGTGACACGGCCACGTTCACCGTCCAATGGCAGAACGTCTCCCTCAAGGAGTCGACCAGCCAGCGGATCTCGTTCGAGGCGTCGATCGCCGCCACCGGCGCGGTGTCCTTCGCCTACGACAGCCTGGACAACGACGCCGAGAAGGGCCAGGGTGCCGAGGTCGGCATCGAGGCGCCGGACGGCGCCGACGGCCTGCCGTTCTCCATCGACCAGCCGAACTTGGCCAGCGGCAAGTCGATCGTCTTCAACAAGCCGGCCGCGGTCGACGACCTCGACCAGCACACCCTCTCCGGCCGCGTGCTCAACGCCTCCGGCACCACGGTGGCCGGCGTCCCGGTCACGCTCGACCCGTCCGGCAAGACCGTGACCAGCGGCTCGGACGGCTCCTGGCGATTCACTGACCTGGTGGCCGACAGCTACACGGTCACCGCCACCGGCTCGGGCCGCTGCCCGCAGGTCGCCACCCAGCAGGTCGACCTGGCCGCCGACACGGCCGTCGACCTGCGGCTGGGCCCCGACTACGGTGGCATGGGCTACGCCTGCACGGTCGGCACCGCCTCCTGGCAGGCCGGCACCACACCGCTGTCCGGGGTCACCGGCGACGACGTGTCGGTGCAGACCGCCCTGCCGTTCCCGATCACGTTCCACGGCATCACCTACAGCGCCGGGTGGATCAGCACCAACGGCATGATCGGCTTCGGCAGCGTGCAGACCGGCACCCGGCTGGCCGCCAACCCGTCCATGCCGTCCACCGCGCTGCCGAACGCCTATGTGGCGCCGTTCTGGGACGACCTGGAGATCGACGCGTCGGCCGGGGTGTACACGCTGACCACCGGCACGGCGCCGAACCGGACGTACGTGGTGGAGTGGCGCAACGCCAAGTTCCGGCCGAGTGGGCCGGACCGGGTCACGTTCGAGGTGAAGTTCGCCGAGAACGGCCAGATCAGCTTCCACTACGGCACCCTCACCACCCCTCTGCAGCAGGGCGGCGCCGCGACCGTGGGCCTGGAGAGCGCCTCCGGCACGGTGGCCGCGCAGTACCTGTTCCAGCAGGCGGTGCTGACCAGCAACTCGTCCATCACCTACACCCCGGCGGCGACCGGCGCAGTGAGGGGCACGGTGACGGTCGCGGTCACCGGCGCGCCGGCGGCCGGGGTTCCGGTCACGCTCAACCCGGGCAACCGTACGGCGACCACCGCCGCCGACGGCACGTACTCGTTCACCGGGCTGCCGGTCGGCGAGTACACGGTCGCCGCGTCCACCGGCGACAATCGGTGCGCCGGGCAATCCGCACGCGAATTCGTCGCCCGCTCGGCCGGTGACTCGGTGGCCGACCTGTCGGTGATGTCCGAGGGTGACGAGTTCGGCTACCACTGCACCTCGGGCCCGGTCACCTTCGTGCCCGGTGACATCGTCGAGGGCTGGACGGGAGACGAGGTCACCTGGCAGAAAAACCCGCCGTTCCCGATCAAGCTGTACGGCGAGTCGTACACCTCGGCGTGGATCAACTCGAACGGCCTGATCGCCTTCAAGGACCCGGCCTACTTCGGCTGGATCGGCTCGACGCCGGACACGCTGCCGTCGCCGGCCGCCGAGGGCAAGCCGAACGCCGCGGTCTACGCCTTCTGGGACGACTGGGTGGTGGACGCCTCGTCGAAGATCGCGACGAAGAGCAGCGGGACCGCGCCCAACCGGCAGTGGATCGTGGAATGGCGCAACGTCTACCTCTGGGGTGACACCAACGCGCGGGCCAGCTTCGAGGTGATCTTCAACGAGAACGGACAGATCAGCCTCGTCTACGCCGACCTGTCCACCACCAATCCCCTCGAACGCGGATCCGGCGCCACGGTCGGCATCGAGAACGCCTCCGGCACCATCGCCTTCCAGTACTCCACCCAGGAGGCGGTGCTCAGCTCCGGCCAGGGCGTGACGTTCCGGCCCAACCCACCCGGCCAAGGCAGCATCTCCGGAACGGTGACCTGCGGCGGCACAGCGCTGTCCGGCGCCACCGTGGCGGTGGCCGGGCTGACCGCCACCACCGGCACGGACGGCGCCTACACCATCGCGAGCATCCCCGGCGGCAACTACGCGGTGATCGCCACGGTGGGCTCCGGCAACTGCACGGGCTCGTCCGTGGCGCAGACCATCGTCGGCACCTCCACCCAGGGCGTGATCGACTTCCCGCTGGCCAACACCCCGGCCGGAGCCGGCTACACGATCGCCGAGCAGCCCGTGGCATACACCCCGGCGGACACCACCGTGCTGCCGATCACCGGCGACGACGCGTACACCTCGGTGGCCCTGCCCTTCCCCGTCACCCACTACGGCCACACCAGCAGCACCGCCTGGGTCGACACCAACGGCCTGCTCGCCTTCACCGACCGCGGGGAGTCCTCATCGGACGCCTGGCCGATCCCGTCGGTGAAGAACCCCGAGGAACCCAACGACGCCGTCTACCCCTTCTGGCACGACTGGGTAGTCGATAGCAACGCCAGCGTGCGCACCGCGACCCGGGGCACCGCACCCAACCGGCAGTTCGTGATCGAGTGGCGCAACGTCGCCTCCTACGAAGACCCGAGCACCCGGGTCACCTTCCAGGCCATCCTCGACGAGGCCGGCGGCTACAGCTTCGCCTACACCGACGCCGACGGCACATTCCTCGAACGCGGCGGCGGCGCCACCATCGGCATCGAAAACACCGACGGCACCGTGGCCCTGCAATACACCTACCGCCAGCCGGTCCTGCGACCCGGCCTGGGCATCCGGATCAACCCACCCATCTCCTGAATCCGTCCCAGCCCCGCCCGTCCACCGAAGACGAGATCCGGAGAGAACCGTGGCCTCGATGCCGTCACTCATGGCCGCCGCACCGTCGCCCGAGAGGACGCCCGTCCGCCCGCGTCTGACCGTAGCGCTCAGCTTGGTCACGACCCTGCTGGCCGTCCTGCGACTGGGCTGCGGGCGTCGAACGGTCCATCCTCCGACCTTCCTCCGCCCTGTCCTCGCCTCCTGGGAGCGCACGGTGAGCTCATCCATGTCTGCCCTGTTCCGGCCGAGAATCGCGGCGATCTTGGCCGCGGCCTTGGTGGCGGGTCTTCTGCAGGCGCCCGCAGCACAAGCCGCGAAGCCTGGGCCGTACAAGCCGCCGGCCGCGAAACCGGTGCCGACAGTGCCGGTCAAGGCCGCCAAGACTTCGCCGGTCACGCCGACGAAGGGGCTCCCGCAGGCATCGGCACGACCCGCGCCGGTGTGGCCGAAGGCCGGCGCCGAGGTGGTCGACGCGACGACCACGGGAGCCGCCGCCGGGCTTCCTGTCCGGGTGTCGCGGCACGCGCAGACATCGGTTGCACGGGCGACGCCGGCCGGCCCGACCCGGGTACGGGTGGAGATGCTGGACCGGGCGGCCACCGAGCGGGCCGGGGTGCGTGGCGTCTTGCTGCGTCTGGGCCGAGCCGATGGGACGGCAACGGCGGGACCGGCGACGGTGACGGTGGACTACCGCTCGTTCGCCACCGCATACGGCGCGGACTGGTCGACTCGGCTGCGGCTGGTGTCGCTGCCGGCCTGTGCGCTGACCACACCCGCGAAGGCCGCATGCACGGCGAGACCGCTGCCGTCGACGAACGACGTCAAGGCGCAGACGGTCTCCGCCGAGTTGGCGGTCGCCGGCGCGCAGACGCTGGTGGCGGCCACGGCGGCGCCGTCCGGTCCGGCGGGCGACTACTCGGCCAGTACGCTGAGCCCGTCGTCCAGCTGGTCGGCCGGCGGAAACACCGGCGCCTTCACCTGGTCGTACGAGATGCGGACGCCCCCGTCGCTGGGCGGCCCGGCCCCGTCGCTGTCGCTGTCGTACTCGTCGCAGTCGGTGGACGGCCAGCATGCAGCGTCGAACAACCAGCCGGGCTGGGTCGGCGAGGGCTTCGAGACCACGGCCGGCGGCTTCATCGAGCGCCGCTACGTGGCCTGCGCCGAGGACAAGGACGGGTCGGCCAACAACGACAAGGACACCGGCGACCTGTGCTGGGAGACCAGCAACGCCACCCTGTCGCTGAACGGCCACTCCGGCGAGCTGATCTACAACGCCACCGAGGACCGCTGGCACCTGCGCGGCGACGACGGTTCCCGGATCGAGCGCAAGACCGGCGCCGGCAACGGCGACAACGACGGCGAGCACTGGGTGGTCACCACCACCGACGGCGTGCAGTACTGGTTCGGGCTCAACCGGCTGCCAGGCTGGGCCTCCGGCGATCCGGTCACCAACTCGACGCTGACCGCGCCGGTGTTCGGCAACGACCCGAACGAGCCCTGCCACGCGACCGCCTTCGCCGACTCGGACTGCACGCAGGCCTGGCGATGGAACCTCGACTACGTCGTCGACCCGCTCGGCAACTCCATGTCGTACTGGTACCAGCAGGAGACCAACAAGTACGGCCGAAACCTCGACCCGGACGACGCGGCGAGCTACGACCGGGCCGCCTGGCTGGCGCGGATCGACTACGGCACCCGGCGGATCAACGGCGTGGATTCGGCGCTGGGGACCCTGGCGCCGATGCGGGTGGACTTCGGCGTCGCCGATCGGTGCCTGAGCGACTGCGGCACGCACGACGCGGCCCACTGGCCGGACGTGCCGTGGGACTCGTCCTGCACCGGCGATTCGTGCACGGACGACTTCTCGCCGACGTTCTGGAGCACCAAGCGGCTGACGACCGTGACGACGCAAGTCCGCGACGGCACGGCGTACAAGAATGTGGAGCGCTGGACGCTCGGCCAGACCTTCCCGGATCCGGGCGACGGCACCAGAGCCGGGTTGTGGCTTTCCAAGCTCTCGCACACCGGGCTGGTCGGCGGCAGCGCGTCGGTGCCGGACATCGAGTTCACCCCGGTGCAGATGCCCAACCGGGTCGACACGATCGACTTCGCGGCCGCGATGAACTGGATGCGGATCGCGCGGATCCGCAACGAGACCGGCGGGTCGATCAGCGTCGTCTACTCCGACCAGGACTGCAAGGCGGGCGAGGCCAGGCCCACGCCGGAGACCAACACCCGGCGCTGCTACCCGGTGCGGTGGATCCCGGACGGCTATCAGGACCCGGTCACGGACTGGTTCAACAAGTACGTCGTCACCACGATCTACGAGAACGACAACACCGGTGGCGCACCGCCCAACGGCAGCCCGCGGGTCGTGTACTCCTACCAGTACTTCGACGGTGCGGCCTGGCACTACACCGACGACGACGGCCTGGTGAAGAAGAAGTACAAGACCTGGTCGGACTACCGGGGTTACGGCCGGGTCGGGGTCACCACCGGCGATCCCGGCGAGCAGACGTACACCGAGACCCGGTTCTTCCGCGGGATGAACGGCGACCGCCTCAACAGCTCCGGCGGCACCAAAGCGGTGAGCGTCGACGGCATCGCCGACGACGACTGGTTCGCCGGCCGGACGCGCGAGGAGAAGACCCTCAACGGGCCCGGCGGCGCGGTGGTGTCCCGGAAGGTCAGCACGCCGTGGGCCTCGGATGCCACCGCCACCCGCACGATCAACGGGGACACGGTCACCGCCCGGTTCACCGGCGTCGGCACGGCGACCTCGTACACGACGCTGGACGCCGGCCGCGGCGAGCGGGTCACCAAGAGCGTCACGACGTTCGACGGGTACGGCATGCCGACCGCCGTCGACGACCTCGGCCTGGACGGCGTCGCCGGGGACGAGCGGTGCACCAAGACCGACTACCTGCGCAACACCACCGCGTGGATCCTCAACCGGGAACAGCGGGTCCGGACCTTCGCGGTCACGTGCGCCGATACCGGTGGCACGCTGACCGAGGCCGATGTGATCGGCGAGACCCGGCAGAGCTTCGACGGCCAGGCGTACGGGGCGGCACCGACCAAGGGCTTGGTGACCCAGACCCAGACGATGGCCACCTGGAACGCCGGCGCGCCGACCTTCACCGTGGCGGCCAAGGCGACCTACGACGTGCACGGCCGGATCCTGTCCGCCACCGACGCGCTGGGCAAGGTGTCCACCACCGCGTACACGCCGGCCACCGACGGGCCGGTCACCTCGACGTTGGCCACGAACCCGCTGCTGCACGAGACGACCACCAACCTGGAACCGGCGTGGGGCCAGCCGACTTCGACGATCGACCCGAACGGCAAGCGCACCGACCTCACGTACGACCCGCTGGGCCGCCGGACCGCGGTCTGGACCCCGGGCCACGCAAAGGCGACGGACCCGGCCACCGCGAAGTACGGCTACGACCTCAACGTCGCCGGCGCGACCGTGGTGACCAGTTCGAAGCTCAACCCGGCCGGCGGATACGTCACCTCGTACACGCTGTATGACGGCCTGCTCCGGGCGCGGCAGACGCAGTCGCCGTCACCGTCCGGCGGGCGGATCATCACCGAGAACTTCTACGACTCCGCCGGCCGCGAATCGCTGAAGTTCGGCGGCTACCACACCACCGGGGCGCCGGGCGGCACGCTGCTGACCGCGACGGACAAGGCGTTCGTGCCGCGGCAGACGCGCACGGTCTACGACGGCGCGGGCCGGACCACCGCCGAGATCTTCCAGCCGTACGGTGCCGAACGCTGGCGTACCACCACGCGGTATGGCGGCGATCGCACGGATGTCACCCCGCCGGCCGGCGGTACCGCGAGCTCGTCCGTCGTCGACGCCCGCGGGCACACCGTCGAGATGCGGCTGTACCACGGCGCGACGCCGACCCCGCAGACCGCGGGCAGCTGGGACGCGGTCACCCACACGTATGACCGGCGCGGTTACCAGACCAAGGTCGCCGACACCCTCCGCAACGACTGGACCTACACGTACGACGTCCGCGGCCGGCAGACCGAGGTGGACGACCCCGACAAGGGCAAGACAACCTTCACGTACGACAACGCGGGCAACGTCCTGACCTCGACGGACGCGCGGGGCAAGAAGATCGCGTTCCTGGTCGACGCGCTGGGCCGCAAGCGGGCCAGTTACGACAACCAGGTCGGCGGGACACTGCGGGCCCAGTGGATCTACGACACGGTGGCGAAGGGGTACCTGTCCCAGTCGACCCGGATGGTCGGGTCGGCGCCGTACCAGGTCAAGATCCTCGACTACAACGACGACTACCAGCCCGGCAACACCCAGGTGATCATTCCGGCGAGCGAGACCGGGCTGGCCGGCACGTACAACTACAACCACACGTACAACCCGGACGGCTCGCCGAAGTCGACGAGCATCCCGGAGACCAACACCGGCCTGCCGGCCGAGACACTGACCTACGGCTACACCGCGCTCGGCGCGCCGACCAGCCTGGACAGCCTGTACGGCACGCAGAACCTGTCCTACATCGACGACGCCGACTACAACGCGCTCGGCGAACTCGACCAGGTCGACCGGTACACCGGCAGCGGCGGGCACGTCTACACGTCGTACACCCGGGAGCTGGAGACCGGCCGGCTCACCGGCGTCCGCACCGACCGGGACTCGGTCACCCCCAACACCCTGGCCGACACCAGCTACCAGTACGACCCGGCGGGCAACATCACCAAGGTCGTCGACGCGGCGCCGGATCCGGCCGACGACACCCAGTGCTTCACCTACGACCAGCTGCGCCGGCTCACCGAGGCCTGGACACCGGCCAACGGCGACTGCGCCACCGCGCCGTCGACCTCGCTGCTGGGCGGGCCGGCCGCCTACTGGAACAGCTGGCAATACGACGCCGTCGGCAACCGCACCGAGGAAACCGTCCACGCGGCGAGCGGCAACACCAGCATCGGCTACACCTATCCGGCGCCCGGCAGCACCACCGTGCGACCGCACGCGGTGACCGGCACCACCGGGGCCCGCACCGGCAGTTACACGTACGACGCCACCGGCAACGTGCTCACCCGCCCGACGCCGTCGGCCGGCACCCAGACCATGACCTGGGACGCCGAGGGCCACCTGGACACCTCCACCGACGCCGACGGGCAGACCAGCTACATCTACGACGCCGACGGCAACCGGCTCATCCGCCGCGACCCGACCGGCCGCACGCTCTACCTGCCCGGGCAGGAGATCCGCTACACCGCCGGCACCGCCACCACGTCGTGCACGCGCTACTACACCTTCGCGGGGGCGACGATCGGCTCCCGTACGGCCACGGGTCTGACCTGGCTGGCGACCGACCACCAGGGCACCGCGCTGGTCGCCGTCAACGCGGGCACTCAGCAGGCCACGATGCGGCGGCAGACCCCGTTCGGCACCCCGCGCGGCGCCGCCACCACCTGGCCCAACGACAAGGGCTACGTCGGCGGCACCAACGACAACACCGGCCTCACCCACCTCGGCGCCCGCGAGTACGACACCACGCTGGGCCGGTTCGTCTCGGTCGACCCGGTCCAGGACCTGACCGACCCACAGCAGTGGAACGCGTACGCCTACGCCGACAACAACCCGGTCACGTCCAGCGACCCGACCGGACTGTGCGACACCGATGCCTGCTTCGGACACCAGCTCGGCCTCGACGACCGTGATCAGCCCGCCAAGCGCGGCGGGAGCGACGGCGGCAATAACGGCGGCTCGAGCTCGAAGCCCGATGTCGACCCGGGCAGCGCCACCGTCCAGGTCGACGACACGACGAAACAGGGCCTCTACAACCGCGGCTACGGCAGCGCCACGTTCACCGTGAACGAGCTGCTCCAATGGGCCAGCCAGAACACCGCCAACTGGGTCTACCTCTGCACGAACGTCACCGGCAAGGACTCGATGACGTGCGAGCTGAACAACCCGACGCTCCCCGAGAAGTCGGCCGGGCGGCAGGTCCTGGAGGGCAGCCTCATCGTCGGCGGATACGCCGGCGCCGCGTTCTGCATCCTGTTCATCGAGATCTGCGGTCCGGCGATCATCTCGATGGCGGAGGACGAGGCCGCCTTCGCGGGTTCGGGCAGCCTGCTCGGCCCGACGGGTGCGGTCCGCGCCGGTTCCGCGATCCTCCGCGAAGGCGCCGCGGAGAAGATGCTCTCGTCCATCTCCCAGGAGGGGAAGACGGCCGGGGTCCTCGACATCGACGGTGAGCTGATCCCGCTGGTGTCCAAGAAGGAGCCACTGGGGAACTACGCGGCGAGCGGGCATGTGGAGGGGCAAGCGGCCCTGATCATGCGCGAACGGGGGGTGACCCACGCTCGGCTCGTCATCGACAACCCGAGCGGGATCTGTGGTCGCTGCGTGTCCCAGGTGCCCACGCTACTCCCCGAGGGGGCGACCCTGGAGGTGACGACTCCGCTGGGTACCGTACCCAAGAAGTACTGGTACAACAGCCGTACCTTCACCGGGAACGGGAACGACCCCAAGCCCTGGCCGCGGTAGCCGGGCATACGCCGGAGGCGAAGAGATGAACGTGGTGTGGTCGGCGACGTCACCGGAGACGGGCCGGTTCTCCTCGGCAGTGATGCGTTCGGACCTCAAGGAACTGGAGGACCGCTTCACCGCACTGCGTTCCATCGGTGAGGGGTACGTCGAGGTCGAGCTGCCCACCGACGACTCCCCGCAGGTGAGCGTCAGCTTCCGCGGGGATCGTGCGGTCGTCCAGCAGCTCAGCGACCCCGAGACGCCGACGTCGTCCCTTCTGGTCGGGGACGGCAGCGTCCCGGCGGAGGCGGTGGTCGACGTGCCGGTCATGGACGATCCGGCCGTGTTCACCGGTGACTTCGTGATGAGTGTCGACCGGGCGTGGGACGCCGTGCGCGACTTCGTGCGCACGGGCTCGCCGGCTGATCTGGGCGAGTGGTACCAGCTGTAGTCACTCTTGTCCGTTCCTGGCGGCCATCTTCGTCGCGGAGATCGGGGGATGTCACCTCGATTCGCTAGCCCGCATGCCAGGCATCATGGGCTGCACCATGCGTAGCCGGCAGGGCCAGTCCTCGCCGTGGACTCACGAGCTGCGGCATGGCGATCATCGTGACCCTGCGGGCGGTGACCAGAGGCCGGGAAGCATCCGTAGTCGATGCGCAGCGTCGCCGTTGCCGGGGCCGGAGACACCGTCGACACGGCGCACCCGCAGAGGGACCCCGTCCATGCCGACCGTCGCGCCACGGTCCCCTCCGGATTCGTCGGGTGATCGGCTCGCCGGCAGCCGGGCCTGCCGGGAGCACTGGCTCACCACCTGCGTTGACGACCATCAGCTTGATACGGCGCTGTGGCAATTCACCCGGACCGCGCTGGCCACGGCGGCGACGATGGACGCCGTCTGCGACGCTACGGACCATCCGCAGCTGCACGAGCAGGCCATCGCCGGCGAGTACGACATCGCGGCCGCCACCCGGGCGCTGCGCGCCGACCTTGCCCGGATGACCACACTGGCCGACGCTGCGGCCACTATCGATGCCACCCTCGCCGCCGCCGACGGCCACCAGCGTCGCCTGCACCGACGCGACCGCGCCGCCAAGGGCCTGACCCGCCGACGCGCGGCGTTGGCCGCCGTCCGTGCCGCGCACCCACACAGCCCAGACGACGACGGCGGCGAAGCCGCGACGGCGATCGCCCACTACCTCACCCACCAGTTGACTGCCAGGCAGGACCGGTAGCCGCCACAGTCACTGGCACCGCCATGAGCCGTGATGCGTAATGTGTCAAATTCCTGGCACCGGCTTTGCCCATCCTTGACGAAATGGACGGCTTTTCTGGGCCTTCAAGATCAACGCAAATCGGTGTCGGCTGCATGTCTTGCCTGATGGTGTCGCTGGGCGGTGACTCGTGATCTGCATTTTCGGAGCCGTCCGGCCGGTATGGAAGTGGTCAATCACGCCGAGCGGCTGGGAGCCCAAGTGACGCATTGGGCGTACGGGCGCGCCTACTAGGCATACAGCTATAGTCGTGTGTACGGGAATGCCGTTGCCGCGGCTGGTGGGTGCACACGAG
>DASXRB010000292.1:0-5079 GCA_036506875.1 Kribbellaceae bacterium
ACGCCGTCGGGACGGATCTCGGTGGCAATGGCGCCCCGGCTGTTGTAGGTGGTGGTGAAGGTTCCGGCCTGGCTATCGACGATTTGGGTGGCCAGTCCCCGCTTCTCGCCTCCGCCGTTGTAACTGAGGGTCTGCGTACCCCTCCCATCATCTATCGTCGCCGGCCGGGACAACAGGTCGTACGTGGTGGTGGAGGTGTTCCCGTCGGCGTCGATGTACGACGTCTGCCGGCCCAGGGTGTCGTAGGACCGCGTGATCGTGGCGGTGACGGCGCCGGCGCCGTTCAGCGTCTGCGTCGTCGTCGCGCGACCGGTTGCCTGGTCGTACACGATGTGCCGTTTCTCGATCGCGACGCCCAGCGACGAGCTGACGATGGCATCGCTTGGGCGGCCCGCCGCGTCGCTCTCGATCGTGGTGGTACGCAGCGTTGCGGTGCTGTTCTTGCCGACGACCGTGCGGACCTGCCCGTACATGTCGTAGGTCGTGACAGTCACCGGGATCTCCGTTCCGGTCGGCTGTGCCGCGACGAACGTCCGGCAGGGCAAGCCCTCCCAGTCGGCGTGGCTGTCACATTCGGGGTAACCGGAACCCGTGTTCGCTCGGTAATAGACCGTATTCCGCGTAGAGGGAGTGCTGCCAGCGGCGTCACCGGCCGGGTGGTGGTGGAGACGACTTGCCCTGTCGTGCTGTCGTAGCTGGTGCGGGTCGTCAACGCCAAGCCTGTGGGGTCGACGGTGACTTCGGTCTCTTGCCGTGAGGTCCAGTCGTACTTGCGGCTGGTCGTCTGCTTGTCGGTATCGACGTTGGCACCGTTCACCAGATATTGCAGGGACTCCGATTCCGTGGTCACAAGGTTGTACGTGGTTCCGCTCGGCGCGCCTTCGTCGTACGCGTAGGTAGCGTGTTTGTGGCCTCGCACGGATGCCGAGTCGACGAGGACAGCCGACCTCTCCGGTTCCAGAGTTTCGAGCAGTCGTTGACCGTCGGCGCTGTAAACGTAATCGGTGGATTCCCGGCGCGCCGTTTCTGCCTCCTGCGCGGCGGTGTCCGTGTCGGAGGCCCCACGGCCTCGGCAAGGTTGCTGGCGTCGAGTTCCCGCACGGTATTGCCGTACTGGTCGTACCAGGTGGCGTCCACGGTGCCGCCGGGGTACATGGTGTTGACCGCGCGGCCGTTGGTGTCCATGTAGGTGACGGTGACCCGGTCGTCGTCGGAGTCGGTCGGCAGGGTTCCTGTGGCCGGGTTGCCGTCCGGGACGATGTCCGCGGGGTAGACGGCGGTAGCGTCCACCGGCACGGCGGACTGCCCCCAGCGGTTGATGTTTGCGGCCATGTCCACCGGTGCGCCCGTACCGCTGATGCGCACGTTGTAGACGAGCGTCTCCACGGCGGTACCCGCGGACAGTGCGGAGCGCGTCACCTTGTAAAGCCGTCCCGCGCCGGGATCATCGGGCAGGGTCGTGTAGGTGAATTGCCACGGCTCTTCTCCAGCCGGTGTCAGCGTGGCAAGGGTGCCGTCGGCATTGTACGTGTACTGGGTCGTTACATGGTTGGTGCTGCCATTGATGGTGTGGTCCAGCCGGGGATCCCATGCAGCGCGCAAACGACCGGTGCCGTCGTAGCTGTACTGCATTAGAGCGACGGTGCGCATGGCGGGCGTGGCAAGGTTCGGGTCCCAGGCGGTCAGGGCGACCTGCTTGAGCCGCCCGGCGTAGTCGCCGAGATTGTTGCCTGCGGCGGTGGTGGCCGTGGCGTAGGTGAAGTCAAGCGCACGGCATCCCTTTACCATGGTGCCGCAGGAGACACCCGAGGGCAGCGGCGCGAGGATTCGCGTTGGACGGACGACGTCGGCGCCGGCGACGGTGATCTTCTCCCAGGAGGTGTTGCTGCCGCTGCTGGAGCCAGCCGCGCGTACGGCGGTGGGGGTGTAGAGGCCGGCGGGGTCGCCGGTGCGGCGGCTGAACGTAGTCGTGTCCCCGGACTCTTCGGTGAGGCTGTAGGTGTCGTTGCTGCTGGTGTAGGCCAGGGCGGTCGTTCCTGAGCCGATTTCGGCACTGTAGGTGGCGCCGCTGGCGGTGGTGGCGGTCTTGGTGAACCCGAGCGTGCCGCCGTCGGCCAGGCCGACTTGGACGAGGCTTCCGGTGACGGTGAGCTCGGTATAGCTGCTGCCGCTCGAAACGGTGATGCTGGACGTCCATCCGGGCCCGTACATAGGGTCGATGTCTGCGGCGGAGCGGGTGTTGAAGCTGCGTTGCAGGCTGAGGCCGCCGATGGTGGCCGCATCGGCTGCGCTGATGGTGTAGTTGCCAGTGAGCAGGTTGACGGTTCCGGGTCCGAGGTCGGTGCTGGCGGCTTCGGTCTTGTTCCGGTCCAGGGTGAAGCTTATGCCGGAGCTGGTTTCGCTGGTGGTGCCGGTGAACGAGGCGCGGACCTGCAAGGGTCCGTCGAGTGGGTTGGTCCCGGCTTCAGCGTTGTTGACGGTCTGGGCGACGTTCCAGACCAGGTTCGGGTAGGTGCCCGAGCCGGTACTCGCCACCGGCCACGTGATAGTCCCGCCGGTCGTGGTGCTGATGTCGGCGGCGGGGATGGTGGTCCAGGCATCGACGTCGCCGCGGCGCCACTGGTAGGTGATGCCGGTGCTGGTCGTCTTGCTCAGCCCGGCGAGAGTGACCTTGCCGGCGGTCTGAGTGCCGCTGGCCGGAGCCGTGACAGCGCCGGTGCCGACGTTGAAGGTGTATGTGGTGACCGGTGAGAGGTTCCCGCCGCGGTCCCGTGACTGCACGTTGAGGGTGTGCGTGCCATCCGCGGTCGGTGTCAGCGAGACGCTGGCGGTGCCACCGAGGGTCCCGGCGTTGACCGCGGTGGAGGGGTCGGTGTCCAAGGAGTACAGATAGGCCGCGACGTCGGTGACGCCGGACGGGCCGAAGGTAAAGGTGCCCGCGGTGCCGGCGGCGCCGGCCCACGCGTTAACTGGATAGGCGGTGGACGACACCGCCGGCGCCGCGGTCGGGGCGGCGGTGTCCACGGTGAACTCGCAGTTGGACGACCAGGGGCCCCAGGCGTTGCCATCGAAGCCGCGCACTCGCCAGTAGTAGCTGCCGCCGTCGGCCGGCCCACCGGCGGGGATCGTGGTGGCGAAGGTGCTGCCGGATAACTGTTCGGGGGTGGGTTCTGCGGCGCCGATCAGCGTGCCGCCTAGGCTGTACCACTCGAACCGGGGCCGCACCGAGCTGCCTTCCGGGTCATTCAGGCGCGCCTGCAACTGCGGGGTGGTGGTGTTCAGGTATGGCCGGGCCGTGCCCGTGGTGCATGGCGTGGACGGTGCCGTGGTCAGCGTCGACGTGGTGGCGTAGGAGTTGTACGTGACGTACATGAACGGTTTCTGGGTGGCGTTGTCGCCGGAGTAGACCCGCTTGAAGTAGCTGATATCGGTCTCCGACGGCGCCTTCAGCGCCATGCCGACCTGACCCGACGCGGTGTTCGCCCAGCCCTGCACCAGCGCATCCAACGCATGCGAAGGCGTGTAGATATAGCCCGCGGCGCAGCTGGCCTGCCCCTTCGACCCCGACGTCGACCCCGACTTCGTGCCGGCGATCGACGGCTGGCCCGTCGTGCCCGGCCCGCTGTACGCCCACCGGGTCGCCACCGTCGCCAGCCCGGCGGAATACACATCGAGCGCCCGGTCAGCGCACGTCGCCGAGTACGAGTTCCACAGGCCCAGGTGGGCCTCCACGACCTGCTTGCCCCGGATCGGCGCCGGATCCCAGTTGAGGAACGTCCGGGCCGGGTTCCCGCTCGCGTCGACGCCGACCGCGAGTTCCGTGCTCGCGGAGTTATCGGTGGTCGTGTTCTGCCGCACGTAGGTGTCGAAGGTGCCCTTGAAGTTGATGTCCGGGTCGATCGTGACCGGGTACTGCGTTGCCGGGTCCGTCAGGAACGCCATGTCCGGCGTCAGCGTGACATCGACCCCGTAGGACTTGGGCGTCAATGTGAAGTCGACCGGGACGGTCTTAGCCGGCAGTTGCGAGACGGCATCGAGTTGCGCGCTCCACATCGACGGGCCCGGCATGACCCCTATCACGGTCCCGGCCGCGTCGAGGAACTCGGCGCCGCCACCCGCGCCGGGGCGCGCTGTTAGACCGTCGAGCTTTAACGGCACGGTGAGCGACACCGGCGCACTCGGCCGTGTCTTGAACACCGTGTGCTGCTGGAAACCGGTCGCGGTCAACTGCACCACTAGGTCAGTACCCGGCAGCGCATCCACATAGGTGGCGGTGTCGCCGGTGAGGACAGGCTTCGGCAGGCCACCCTTCCAGTTCAACGCGATGCCCTTGCCGTTCGACCGCGCCGCCGTGATCAGCGGACGATCACCCGCCGTAGGACGCGTCGCGGCGGTATCACCGCCAAACAGCTCCAGATGCGCCGGATGCGCCACCGCACGAACGACACCGTCGGCGTCGAGCTGCAGGTCAGTGTCAATGTCGACCCACTTACCCTCCCGCTGAAACCGCGAAGGACCAGCGTCCACCTGCGTCGACAGAGTGCCGTCCGGATTCGCCCACGTCAAGGACGTCTCCGTGGTCGCGTCCGTGGCCTGCACCCTCCCCTTGCACAACCCACAGCGGTGTCGACACGGAGACCTAGATCCCGGCTGCCTGCCCATCGTCAACGGGACATGTCTCGTCTTGGTCAGGATGCCTGTTGGTAATTCTCCGGCACAGCGTCGGCGTCGTCCTCGGCGGTGGGAATCAACCATCGGCTGCCACCTCCAAGCGCGCATCGCGGCAGATCCGGTCGTCTCGGCCGCACTGCGGGTGGACTCGCTTCGCTCGCCGCGCCGGGTCGTGATGGTGAAACAGGGCGCGCTACGCGGCGGATGAGGAACGCGAAGAACGACGCCAACACACCCGTCGACGTTTCTGCATTCACTCCCCGCGCACGCTTCGCTTTCGGCGCATGATTGAGCGAACGGTTGTATCCCACCGCGTTTCGCCCGCTTGTCGTCGGAGCGGAATCACGTTTCCTGGGCTCGGTGGTCGGGCGGCCGGTCGACGAGGCGAGCCAGCCGCTTGGGCGCCTG
>DASXRB010000293.1:0-4596 GCA_036506875.1 Kribbellaceae bacterium
TCCCCATGCCACTGCCGTCGCCGGCGATTCGCCGGGTTGGCCCGGCGAACGGAGGGTTGACCCCGGTAATAGCCCGGGCGATCCATCACCAGGCTGGGTTAACCCGGCGAATTGCGCGGCACCGGACGGCCGCCGTGGGCTGTCGCTCCGTCGTGCGACGTGAGGCCGGGAATCCACACGTCCCCGCTCGTACGGGGACTGCTGTGGACGCGATCGCCTGGCCGTGGTCAGAACGGCCCGACGAGTGGCGACACGCCGGGTCACAAGGGCCCGACGATGGGGGTGGGACGGGGGTCAGGACGGGGGGTGTTCTATGTGGAGGAGCATCTTTTTGAGGAGGCGGTTGAGGGACTTGCGGTCGGTGGGGGACAGGACGGTCAGGAGTTGTTCCTCGGCGTGGCCGCGCAGGTGCATGGCCTGCTGCCAGCGGGAGAAGCCGAGGTCGGTGATCTCGACGTCGACCCGGCGGCGGTCGTCGTCGACGCGGATCCGGCGCAGGTAGCCGCTCTTCTCCAGCGAGTCCAGCCGGCCGGTGATGCCGGCGGGGGAGACCATCAGGTCCCGGGCCAGCTCGCTCGGCGTGGCGTGGCCCGGGGTGTCGCGGATCATCAGCACGTGCAGCGTGTCGTACTCGTGCGCCTGCAGCCCGACCTCGGCGATCGCGTCGGTCTTCGTACGCCGAAGGTGCTTCACCAGCAGGTCCATCCGGACGACGGCGGCCTCGACCTCCTCGTCGAACGGGATCGCCTCCCAGTTCCGCCACCGCTCGACGTGCCGGTCCGCTGAGTCCTTCATGAGCCGGATCGTACTCCAGCTGAAATTTCGTTGACAGATCATTCGCTAGCGAAATACATTCGCCGCCATGAACGCCGCACCCGAGACCGACCAGCCCCCGCTCGCCGGCCCGCTGCACTCGCGGAACTTCCGGCTGCTGCTGACCGGCAGCACGGTCAACGCCCTCGGCAGCTCGATCACCCCGGTCGCGCTGGCCTTCGCCGTCCTCGACCTGGGCGGCAGCGCGGCACAGCTCGGCCTGGTCGTCGCCGCGTTCGCGCTGGCCGAGGTGCTGACCACGTTGTTCGGCGGCGTGCTCGGCGACCGGCTGCCGCGCGCGGTGATGATGCAGGGCTCGTGTGCCGCGTCCGCGATCACCCAGGCCGTGGTCGCTGCGAGCCTGATCGGCCACTGGTCGAGCATCACGCTGCTCGGCACCATCGGCCTGCTCAACGGCGTCGTCTCCGCGCTCAACGGCCCGAGCTCACGGGCGATCACCCAGCTGACCGTCCCGCCGGCCAACCTGGTGGCCGCGATCTCGCTGCGCCGCCTCGGCATGAACGCCGCCTCGATCGCCGGCTTCGGCGTCGCCGGCCTGCTGGTCGCCTCGTTCGGGTCCGGCTGGGCGATCGCGGTGGACGCCGCGACGTACGTCGCCGCCGGCCTGTGCTTCGCCCTCCTCCGGGTCGCCGCACTCCCACCCGCCAAGCACCGGTCCCTGTTCGGCGATCTCGGCGCCGGTGCCAGGGAGGTCTTCCGGCACGCCTGGCTCTGGGCGCTGATCGGCCAGGCGCTGATCTACCACCTGTTCTTCGGCGGCGCGCAGGGGGTGCTCGGCCCGATCGTGGTCGGGTCGTCGTACGGGCGGGCCGCCTGGGGCTGGGCGCTCTCGGCGCTGATGGCCGGTTTCGTGATCGGTGGCGTCGTCACGCTGCGCTGGCGGCCGCGCCGGGCGCTGCGCGCCGGGACCGCGTGCCTCGTCCTCACCGCGGCGTTCCCGGTCGCGATGGCGATCGGCGGGCATCTGGAGCTGCTGCTCCTGGGCGCGTTCCTGCACGGGTTCGGACTGGAGATCTTCAGCGTCTGGTGGGACTACTCGATCCAGCAGAACGTCCCGCCGGACAAGCTCGCCCGGGTGTTCTCGTTCGACATCGTCGGTTCGTTCGTGGCCCGGCCGGTCGGCCTGGCGCTGACTGGACCGGTGGCGCAGGCGGTCGGCTTCGAGCGCTGGCTGCTGGTGGTGGCCGCGGTGATGGCCGGTACGACGGTGCTGGCGCTGCTGCTTCCCGGCGTACGGCGCCTCGAGCGGCGGGAAACCGCGCAGACCACGCAGACCTCAGAGGCCGAGGTGCAGGCGGAGCGCGCGGTCGAGGTCGGTGACCAGCTCGGGTGACAGCCGGCCGGCGCGGTTGCGCAGCCGGGTGGTGGCGACCGTGCGGACCTGCTCGGCCTGCGCCTTGGAGTCGGTCGGCAGGCCGCTCGCGGCGGCCGGCACGAGGACCTGGTACGGGAAGACGCGGCGGACGTTGCGGGTCAGCGGTACGACGGTGACCACGCCGCGGCCGAGGCGTTCGGCGGCACGGTTGGCGGCGTCGTTGCTGACCAGGACGGCGGGCCGGGTCTTGTCGGCCTCGGAGCCGCGGGACGGGTCGAGATCGACCCAGTAGACGTCACCCCGGCGCATCGAGGCCGTCGGCGGTCGTCGTGGACCACGGGCCGGAGTCGGGCCCGGACTCCCACTCGGCCCAGGCTTCGGCGTACATGTCCTCGAGCTCGGCATTGCGCAACAGGTCGATCGCCTGGTGCAGGGCGGCCGAGCGCGAGGTCAGGTTCTCCCTCGTCGCGTACCTGTCCAGGAACGCGACGTCGTCGGGTGGGAGACTGACACTGACTTTCATACGGATCATCATACCCGGGGTAGTAAAGCGGGTGCTACCCTCGGGCGTCATGAGCTACCCGTACCCGGCCGGCTTCGGCGGTCCGTCGTACCAGCCGGTGGCGCCGGTCGCCAGGTTCAAACCGCTTCGCCGGGTCGCGATCGCGGCGATGGTCCTGTGCTGCCTGACCGCGGTCGCGTACGCGGTCGAGGTGGCGGTCATCTGGTTCTCGATCGACGACTTCGAGCTCGCGCTCGCGCAGGCGATCACCGACGACAACCCGGACGCGCTCGACGACGCCGTCCGGACGATGGTCACCGGGCAGCTCGTCGGCCAGCTGTGCTGGTCGCTGCTGCTCACCGCCGGCATCGTGTTCCTGGTCTGGCTGTCCCAGGCGCGGGAGAACACCGAGGTGCTGGCGCCCACGGCCCGGCACCGGCTGGCGAAGGGCTGGGCGATCGGCAGCTGGTTCTGCCCAGGGGTGCAGTTCTGGTTCCCGCTGACCATCGTCGACGACGTCTGGCGGGCGAGTGCGCCGGCGCCGCGCCCGGGGACGAAGGCGGGCGGTCGGGGCCTGGTCTACGGCTGGTGGTCCGCGTGGGCGTTCTTCTGGCTGATCACACTGGCCAGCGGGCCGTTCGTCTTCATCTCGGCCGTCGGCTGGCTGTCCGACGTGGCCGACGCGGAGGCCGCGGGCGAGCCGATCGACGACGTGACGATGCGCAACGACCTGGTCCGGTTCATCCGGATGCTCACCATCGGGGGCGGCGTGTGCGCCGCGCTGCTGGCTGTCGCCGCGATCCTGGTCTGCCTGGTGATCTGGCGGATCACCGCCATGCAGGACACCCGCCGGCCCGACATCCAGCTGCCCGGGCTGCGGCCGACGCCGGTCCAGCACGGCTACGGCCCGGCCGCCGTCCGTCCCAACCAGCCGCCGGCCGGTGGCACGCCGTTCCCGACGTACGGCGCCGGCCCGCAGGACCGCCGCTAGGTCTCACAGGCCGGTGAGCTCGGTGCTCGCGTCCCACAGCCGCTTGGTGGCGACCTCGTCCTGGGCGAGGCCGGACGGTTCGCGGGCGTGGTCCTTCTCGAAGTACGCGCCGGACACGTTCGCCACCCTCGGGCTGGTCGCGAGGAAGACGATCCGCTTCGCACCCTCCGCCGGCGAGACCATGAACCGCTTCGCCACGGCGAGCGCCGGCCGGGCGAACCACGGCGCGTGGCTCCAGATGCCGGTCGCGACCGCGCCCGGGTGCAGCGCGTTCACCGTCACGCCGGTGCCGTCGAGCTGTTCGGCCAGGCTGCGGGTGAACATCACGTTGGCGAGCTTCGACCGGGTGTAGGCGCGCATGATCTGGTACCCGCCGCGCTCGAAGCCGAGGTCGTCGAAGTCCATCGTGCCCTGGAAGTGCCCGACCGAGGACACGTTCACGATCCGCGCCGGTGCGCTGGCCACGATCAGGTCGCGCAGCAGGTTCGTGAGCAGGAACGACGCGAGGTGATTGACCTGGAACGTCGCCTCGATGCCGTCCTCGGTGAGGGTGCGGCTCGCATAGACGGTGCCGGCGTTGTTGACCAGCACGTCGAGGCGGTCATGGGTGTTCTCGAACTCCTCCGCCAGCCCGCGGACCTCGGCGAGCGAGGCGAAGTCGCAACGCATGCCCTCGACATTCGTGTTGCCCGAGCGCGCGCGGACGCCGGCCACGCTCGCGTCGAGCCTGGCCTGGTCCCGCCCGGTGAGGACGACGCGTGCCCCGGTCCGGGCCAGCTCGGCCGCCGCCTCCAGGCCGATCCCGTTCGTAGCACCCGTCACCATCATCGTCGGCATGGGTCCGACGCTACCGGTCCGTACCGACAGCCGGTCGACGTTCCGGAGCGTCCGTCGTACGGTCGGTGGCATGAGCGGGATCCCGGTCGAGGCGATCGAGTTCTACGCCGAGCTGGC
>DASXRB010000294.1:0-4218 GCA_036506875.1 Kribbellaceae bacterium
GTCTGCTCGCGCTCGTCGTGGCCGCCGCCGAGGCCCGCGCCGCGGTGCCGGCCGACGGCGTCGATCTCGTCGATGAACACGATCGCCGGCGCGTTCGTCTTCGCCTGCTCGAACAGGTCACGCACCCGGGAGGCGCCGACACCGACGAACATCTCCACGAAGTCCGAGCCGGAGATCGAGTAGAACGGCACCCCGGCCTCCCCCGCGACCGCACGGGCCAGCAGGGTCTTGCCGGTACCGGGCTGGCCGTACAGCAGCACGCCCTTGGGGATCTTCGCCCCCACGGCCTGGAACTTGCCCGGCTCCTGGAGGAACTCCTTGATCTCGCCGAGCTCCTCGATCGCCTCGTCGCAGCCGGCCACGTCGGAGAACGTCGTCTTCGGGGTGTCCTTGGTGATCAGCTTGGCGCGCGACTTGGCGAAGCTCATCACCCGCGAGCCGCCACCCTGCATCGAGTTCATCAGGAACAGGAACACGCCCGCGATCAGCAGGAACGGGATCAGCGTGGAGAACAGCTGGCCGATGAAGCTCGGCTTCGGGTTCTCGACGTTGTACTTCAGGTCCTTGTTCGACGCGTACAGCTTCTGCAGCTCGTCGCCCAGCGCGGCGCCCTGGCCCTCGACCCAGTGCGCGCGGATCTTGGTGCCGTCGGTCTTCTCGATCCGGATCTCCTGGTCCGGGTCGATCAGCGTCGCGGACTTGATGTCCTTGCCGTCGTCCTTGATCAGCTGGACGACCTCACCGGTGTCCACCGACTTGTAGCTGCTGGAGCTGCTCACGAGCTGCCCGATGACCATCACGGCCAGGAAGGCCGCGAAGATCCAGAACAGCGGTCCACGGAAGATACGCTTCACGTCCATGATCGGGGCCGTTGCCCCGTCCCTCCTAGCTCAGCAGCCCGACATATGGGCTTGTGACGGTACACCGCTCCCAGTGTCTCGCGCGGCGCAAACCCACCGGTCAGGAGGGTCGTGTGGTCAGGAGTACACGTGTGGCGCCAGTGTGACGACACAGCGCAGGTTGCGGTACTTCTCGGCGTAGTCGAGGCCGTAGCCGACCACGAACTCGTCCGGGATGTCGAACCCGACGTACTTCACCGGGACCGCCATCTTCATCGCGTCCGGCTTGCGCAGCAGCGTGCAGATCTCGACCGACGCCGGCTTGCGGGACTGCAGGTTGCGCACCAGCCAGCTCAGCGTCAGCCCGGAGTCGATGATGTCCTCGACGATCAGCACGTGCCGGTTGGTGATGTCGGTGTCGAGGTCCTTCAGGATCCGCACCACACCGGAGGACTTCGTACCCGACCCGTACGACGAGATGGCCATCCAGTCCATCTCGATGTGCCGGGTCAGCGTCCGGGCCAGGTCGGCCATCACCATCACCGCGCCCTTGAGTACGCCGATGACCAGCAGGTCGGTGCCCTCGTAGTCGCGCTCGATCTCCGCGGCCATCTCCGCCAGCCGGGCGGCGATCTGCTCCTCGGTGACCAGTGTCTCGGTCAGGTCCTTCTCGATGTCCGCGGCATCCACGCGGATTAGCGTACGAGGCGGTAGCCCGCGGCCGCTGCGTCAGGGGGTCAGATCGCGCCCGAGCACGATCACCGCGTCCGCGCCGCTGCCGCCGCGCCGGATCGCGCGCACGCCCTGCGGCAGGTCCACCCAGCGCTGCCCCCGCCAGCCGGTCACCAGCTGTTCCACGGCGGCGACATGCCCCGCGGTCAGGTCGGTCGCCCGGCTCCCCGCCGCCAGCGCGGCCAGCCGCAGCACCCGGGTCCGCAACGCCTGCGGCTCGCTCTCCAGCGCCGCCACCCCGCACTCGACCAGCGAGCCCTCACGCCGCAGCGCGGTCTGGCTCAGGTCGGCCGCCAGCGCGTCGAGCGCGTCCGCGTCCGCGCGCAGCAGCCCCGCGGTCCGCGCCAGCGCCGCGGCGATCCCCGGACCGAGCGCGTCCTCGAGCACCGGCAGCACCTCGCGTCGTACCCGGACTCTCGTGTACGACGAGTCGCTGTTGTGCGGGTCCGCCCAGGGCTCCAGCCCGCCCGCCTCGCACGCGGCCTCGGTGGTCGCCCGGTCGAGTGCCAGGAACGGCCGCCGCAGCCGTCCCGCGATCGGCGCCATCCCGGCCAGCGACCGCGCCCCCGACCCCCGCGCGAGCCCGAGCAGCACGGTCTCGGCCTGGTCGTCGCGGGTGTGCCCCAGCAGTACGACGTCGGCCCCGAGCCGGTCCGCCTCGTCGTCCAGGGCGTCGTACCGTGCGGCCCGCGCGGCCGCCTCCGGGCCACCTGTCGTACCGACCTGCACGGGCACCAGCCGGACCGGGTCCAGCCCGAGCCCGCGGCACTGGTCCGCCGCCGCGCGCGCGACCTTGTCGGACTCCGGCTGCAGCCCGTGGTCCACGATCACCGCGCCCGCGCGCAGCCCGAGCTTCGGCGCCACGAACGCAGTCGCCGCCGCCAGCGCGAGCGAGTCCGCCCCGCCCGAGCACGCCACCAGCACCAGGGCCTCGTGGGGCAGCCCGTCGAGCACCTCCCGCACCGCCTCGCGGGTCGCGGCGGTCGCGGGAGCGAGCCGGGGGCGCATCAGCCGTGGACGCGGCGCAGCCAGGCGTCCGGGTCGGTGATCTCGGCCTTGGTGGGCAGCGCGTCCGGGCCGGACCAGACAGCGTTGAAGTCGGCCATCCCGGCACGGTCCACGACGTGCCGGACGAACGAGGCACCGTCGGTGTACTGCCGCAGCTTCGCGTCCAGGCCGAGCAGGCGCTTGACCAGGTGGTCGAACGGGTTGCCGCTGCGCCGCCGCTGGTCGAACTTCGACCGGATGTGCCCGACCGTCGGGATCACGCTCGGCCCGACACCGTCCATCACGACGTCCGCGTGGCCCTCCAGCAGCGACATCACGCCGGTCAGCCGGTCCAGCACCGCGCGCTGCTCCGGCGACTGCAGCAGGTCGATCACCGAGAAGTCGCCCTCGCCGCGCAGCGACCGCCCGAGCCGCTGCATCGCGTCGCGCAGCATCGACAGGTACGCCGACGGGTCCACCTCGGTCTGGTCCAGGAACGTGGCGATCTCGGCCCGCAGGTGGTCCCGCAGCCACGGCACCGCGGTGAACTGCACCCGGTGCGTCTCCTCGTGCAGGCACACCCACAACCGGAAGTCCCGCGGGTCCACCCCGAGCTCCTGCTCGATCTGTACGACGTTCGGCGCCACCAGCAGCAGCCGTCCCGTGACACGAGCACCGTCGCCGGTGCCGCTGTCGACGCCGTAGAACGGGTCGAACTGCCCCAGCACCTTGCCGGACAGGAACGCCAGCAGCGCCCCGGTCTCCACCGCGGTGACCCGGGAACCCACCGTCGTACCGAACGCGATCCCGCGATCATGCCTCGCCGCCAGCTTCGCTGCCAGCGGGCGCAGCACGATGCGGAACCCGTCCGCGTTCGCCTGCACCCAGCCGGACCGGTCCACCACCATCACCGGCGCGGTCGCCGCCGTCGCGTGCAGCCCGGTGAAGTCGCGCACGTGCTCCTCGGAGTCCGCCGCGAACCGGCGCAGCTCGGCGACCACCCGGCCGGCCTCCTCCCGGGTCGTCTCCGGCCCCGGGCGCAGCAGCTTGCGCGCCGTCCGGGCCGCCAGCTCCCAGTCGACGATGTCCGTCGCCGGGCTGTCCTCCGCCGTACCGGCTTGCGCAGTCATGCAGCCAACGTATCCGCCACCGGCAACAGCCGCCCCCGCGAACCGGTGTGAACTTTTTCCGGCGGACGCGTCGAACCGGTCCCATCCCGATCGACGCGCTGGTAGAAACCGGTCCTAGAGGGCCACGACACGACATGGAGACGGTTCGAAATGGAGGTAGGGCGATGCGATTCATGACGATGGTGAAGGGCCCCGAGGGTGTGCAGCCGCCACCGGAGCTGTTCACGGCGATGGACAAGCTCGGCCGCGAGGCCGCGCAGGCCGGCGTCATGTTCGACACCGGCGGCCTGATGCCGACCGCGCAGAGCACCGAGATACGGCTGACCGGCGGCAAGATCAGCGTCACCGACGGCCCGTTCAGCGAGGCCAAGGAGGTCGTCGGGGGCTACGCGATCTTCGAGGTCGAGAGCAAGGAGCAGGCGCTGGAGTGGGCGGTGAGGTTCATGGAGCTGCACCGCGACCTGTGGCCCGGCTGGGACGGCGCCACCGACCTACGCCAGATCTTCGGCGGCGTCGACTACGGGGCGGAG
>DASXRB010000295.1:0-4504 GCA_036506875.1 Kribbellaceae bacterium
TGGGACGACCTGACGACCGTCGTCACGGGATGACGCCGGCGTCAGCGCGGCAGCAGGTCCCGCATCGCCGCCGCGAACGCGATCGGCATCTCGGGAAGCTCCGGGCAGTAGAGGCTGGGCTCGACCAGCTCGAGCTCGTTCACCGCCAGCGTGCCGTCGTCGAGCCGCATCAGGTCAGCGCGCCCGTACGGCAGCGTCACGCCGAACCGCCGTTCGGTCGCGCGCATCGCCGTCAGCGCCACCCCACGCAGCTCGTCGGTCAGCTCGGTCGGCTTGGTGTCCCCGCCGTACACCTCGTGCACCCGGATCTCGTCACCGGCCGGCAGCTTCACCACCGCCGCGACCGGCTCCCCGCCCAGCAGGAACACCGAGTACTCACCCTCGGTGCGGATCGACCCCACCAGCGGCTGCGCGATCCGCAGCGTGTCCGACGTGTCCAGCGACTCACCGGCTCGCACGACGACCACGCCGCGGCCGCCACCGCCGACCGCGGGCTTGACCACCTGGTCGGTGAGCGCGGTCAGTGGCTCGCCCGCGGGTACGACGTCGGTCGGCACCACCGGCACGCCGTCCGCCCCGAGGTCGATCAGGTAGTCCTTGCGGGTGTTCCACCGCACCACGGGCAGCGGGTTCACCAGTGTGGTCGCGGCGGCCACCCGCTCCGCCCAGGCCAGGAACTCGGTGTACCTGTCGAAGTAGTCCCACGTGGCGCGGATCGCGACCAGCGGCGCAGCCGCCCAGTCGACGGCCGGGTCGTCCCACACGGCCCACCGCGCGTCCACTCCCAGCGCCGTGAAGGCCGCGTCGATCGGCGGTCCATCGGTCCAGGCGGTCGGCCACGCCGCGCAGCTCGCGAGCCAGATGTCAGGCATGCCCGCCATCCTGCCGGCGCCCTCCGACAGCCCGCACCGGCATTGTCACCACGGCGCCGATTCCGCGCACCGCGGCAGCACCGACGGCACTAGGCTGCGCACGGCAACCGACATCACGTCGTACGAGAGGCAGCCGGGGACATGGCCGAGAACAACGTCGTCGAGACCGTCAAGCAGGGGTACGCGTTCGAGGGGGCGGCGCTGGAGCTCGGCGCGTTGATGGTCGACGGCGAGCCGGACATCGACGCGCAGGTACGGATCCCGCTGTCGATGCTGAACCGGCACGGCCTGGTCGCCGGCGCGACCGGTACCGGCAAGTCGAAGACCCTGCAGGGCCTGGCCGAACAGCTGTCGGCGCAGGGCGTGCCCGTGTTCGCGGCCGACATCAAGGGCGACCTGTCCGGGATCTCGCAGCCGGGCCGGGCCGGCGACAAGCTGCTGGAGCGCACGACGGGGATCGGCCAGGAATGGGTCGCGACCGGGTACCCGACGGAGTTCTACGCGCTCGGCGGCGAGGGCACCGGGATCCCGCTCCGGGCGACCATCTCCTCGTTCGGGCCGACGCTTCTCTCGAAGGTGCTCGGGCTCAACGACGTGCAGGAGTCCTCGCTCGGCCTGATCTTCCACTACGCCGACAAGAACGGCCTGGCGCTGCTCGACCTCAAGGACCTGCGCGCGGTGATCCAGCACCTGACCAGCGACGAGGGCAAGGCCGGCTGGCCGAGCTCGGCGGGCTGTCCAGCGCCACGGCCGGAGTGATTCTGCGGGCGCTGATCGGGTTCGCCGACCAGGGTGCGGAGGCGTTCTTCGGGGAGCCGGAGTTCGACACCGCGGATCTGCTGCGGCAGCGTGACGGCAAGGGCCTGATCTCGCTGCTGGAGCTGCCGAACCTGCAGAACCGGCCGGCACTGTTCTCCACCTTCCTGATGTGGCTGCTGGCCGACCTGTTCAACGACCTGCCGGAGGTCGGGGACCTGGACAAGCCGAAGCTGGTGTTCTTCTTCGACGAGGCGCACCTGCTGTTCGCGGACGCGTCGAAGGCGTTCCTGGACTCGATCGCGCAGACCGTGCGGCTGATCCGGTCGAAGGGTGTCGGCGTCTTCTTCGTCACCCAGACCCCGAAAGACGTCCCGGACGACGTGCTCGCGCAGCTCGGCTCGCGGATCCAGCACCAGCTGCGTGCGCACACGCCGAACGACGCGAAGGCGCTGAAGGCGACGGTGTCGACGTTCCCCACCTCGTCGTACGACCTGGCTCAGGTGCTCACGACGCTGGGCATCGGCGAGGCGATCGTGACGGTGATGAACGAGGACGGCGCGCCGACGCCGGTGGCGTGGACCCGGCTGCGGGCGCCGCAGTCGCTGATGGCGCCGGCGCCGGCCGAGGCGATGACGGCCGCGGTGCAGGGCTCGCCGAACAACGCGAAGTACAGCCAGGTCGTGGACCGCGAGTCGGCGTACGAGAAGCTCGCCGCCAAGCTCGCGGCGGGTGCGCGGCGGGCCGAGGCCGAGCGGCCCGAGCAGCCGCGGCAGACCGGGCAGCCGCGTCGCGAACGCCACGAGATGTCGGTGGTCGAGCAGGTCATCGGGTCGTCGGCGTTCAAGCAGTTCGCCCGTTCAGCGGGCCGCGAAATCGTCCGGGGAATCTTCGGAGCGGCCCGCCGGCGACGGTGATATTCGTCACGTGTCGTGCGATGGCGTGATTCGGTCACACTTGGGTAAAAGCCTGACCGTCGGCACCTGCTGATGCACGTGCACAGGTCGTACGGTTGGTCGCGATGGCGCTGGAGTGCAGGCTCAAGGACTGGAAGCTGTGGACGCTCACCGTCCCAGCTTTTTCCTTCGTGCTCGCGACCGACCTGGCGGCGTTGGGGTACGCCGGGTGGGAGGCGAGCCGGGTCGACTCTGTCGCCGGACTCCCCGGCGTCCTGACCCTCACCGGCTCGTCGCTGCTCGCCGTCGAGGGCGCCCGCCGGATCGAGAGCCGGCGGCGCAGCCGCGGTCCGCTGCACAAGGACCTCGGGCCGTCCTGGCTGATCGCCGCGTCGATCGCGCTGCAGCCGCTGATGGCGATCATGGTCGCGCTGCTGCTGCGCAGCTGGTGGCGGATCCGCTCCGGGCGGTGCATCCTCTACCGCTGGGTGTTCTCCACCGCGGTGCTGGTGCTGGGCGCCGGCGCGTCGCACTACACGTACGCCGGCCTGGCCGCGCGGTTCGGCTCCGGCGGACTCGCCGAGGTGCTCGCGATGGGTGCGGCGTCGATGGTCTTCATCGCCATCGACTGCGTCGTGTGCGGCGTATGCATCCGGCTGGTCGAGCGTGGCCGGTCGTTGCAGGAGGCGTTCGGCGGTCCGGACGAGTTCGCCGTCGACCTCACCGTCGCCGGTCTCGGCTGCCTGGTCGCGGCGGCCGCGATGACGTCGCCCTGGGCGGTGGTGTTCGCGGTGCCGATCGCGCTGACCGCGCAGCGGGCGCTGCTGCTGCGGCAGTTCGAGACCGCCGCCCAGACCGACGCGAAGACCGGCCTGGACCGGCTGAGCTGGTGGCGCGAGCAGGTCGCCGGGCTGCTCGCGCGCGGCGACGGCGAGCCGGTCGCGATCCTGCTGATCGACATCGACCACTTCAAGCAGATCAACGACCTGCACGGTCACCTGGTCGGCGACGAGGCGCTGCGGGCGGTGTCGACGATCCTGCGCGGCGCGATCCGGTCCAAGGACGTGATCGGCCGGTTCGGCGGCGAGGAGTTCGTCGTCGCGCTCCCCGACACCGGTGCGACCGACGCCGAGTTCACCGCCGGCCGGCTGCGGGCCGCCGTCGCCGGCAGCCCGCTGGCCGCGATGCTGGCCGGGGTGCTGGACCACCCGACGCTGGACCCGCGGACGCTGCAGCTGACCGTCTCCATCGGCGTCGCGGTGGCACCCCACGACGGCAGCACCCTGGACGAACTGCTCGCCGCCGCGGACCGTGCCATGTACGCCGCCAAGCTCGCCGGCCGCGACCGTGTCCGGGTCGCCGAACCCGTCCACCAGCGCCTTGTCGTGGCTCCACGCCCACCCGGCCAGCCGAACCAGACGGCATCCGCTCCCGCGCCCGCCAGCTACGTCCTGCCCGCGAGCCGGCCGGTCACCGCGAGCCGCCACCACGACGACCCGCTCGACAACAGCCGAACCCAGCTGCGCGGCTGATCTTTCGCGGCGCCGTCGCGTCCTTGAGCCCGACAGCGCAGCGAGCGGAGAGGCGACAGAACTCGGCGCCGCCTTCACGGTCTGCGTGCGGACCAGGTCGGTTCGCCCGTCGGCGCTCATCGGGCTTTTAGGTCTGGCAGCGGTCGACGGATATGCAGTTATCCACAGCTTTGGTTCAGGCCCGTCGCCGTTTCGCTCGCGCGCCTTACCGTTGATGTCAACCGAAGGTCCCATCGCGAAACGGATGCTGATGAGTTACTCAAAACTCGCCATCTTCGTAGGACTGGCGTCCACTTTTCCATCAGTCCTGCAGGCCGATGCGTACCAAGTGCCGCAGAAAGTTGTGTTTTCAGTCGAAATGCCGGCGTCGGCTGGCGTTCATGCGACGTCGGCCGTCGAGTTCGACGGCGTCCGCGAGACAGACATAGGCCGGCTCCTCGCCCGCATA
>DASXRB010000296.1:0-5770 GCA_036506875.1 Kribbellaceae bacterium
TGGTGCTGGCGAACTCGCTGGCCACGTAGAACCGGGTGAGGTCGCTCTTCTGCGGCGGGATCGACCCGGTCACCACGGATACGGCCGGGTCGTCTTCCTTGGTGCCCTGCCCGAACGCGTTGTCGGTCTTGCCGCTCGCCAGATCGTCGCCGCGGACCCGGCCGGCCACGTTGGCCCAGTCGGTGTTGCCGCCCGTATTGACGACGAGGTTGCCGTCGTTGCCTTCGAACGTGCTACCCGTCAGGTTCGCCAGAGCAGCGGAGGACGCCGTTGCCATCATCAGCGCGGCAGCGGCGAGGATCACAAATATCCGTGTGCGCCTGTGCACACGCGGCTTGAACCGAAAATTCATCGATTGCCCTTCCCTAATACGGGATCATGTGAGTTGGCGTGGTCGCCAATAGGTCCGGCAGCCGCCGAACAGCACGCAAATGCCGTCGGCTCTGCCATGAGACGCGGATTCCCCAACCCTGCAGGCGCCGGGCATGACGAATCCCACTGGCTCCCCATCGGCGTCGGCCGGCAAAGCGGCCGGAGCGGGGCTAGCGCATAACGCTGCTCCACCCGAACGGTGCACACGACGTTCGGATGATCGGCGGTCCCCGCTCAGCACATCCGAGGTCACACCGGTCCACACCGTCCCCACGAGACCGGGATCTGCCGCGGGGTGACCGGTGCATCAAGCCCCCGACCCGTGCGGCCGAGGCGTGAGGGGTGCGAGCAGCCAGAGCTGCCGCCGCGAGGATGATCTCTGCCGCACCATGCATCGGCCGTCCCTTCGGGCCCCTTACAGCGGACAGGCGCGCCCGGAAGCGCTCCGCACGAGTGCCATCCCCCTATCGAGTGATCCCGCGTCGGCGTTACGCACTGTCCGGCACCGACCCGGTTCGAAGATGTCCTGGCGGCGACGCACTCGCGATGGCTGCGGCGGCACCGAAGTTGACCGGCCCGGCCGTGCCCGTCGCGGACATCGCAGACGGCCCGCCAGTCGCGCAGCGCCGTGCGCTGGGTCGAGGCGCCCACCGGGCGGCGCCCGCCTCGGTTGCTGCGGGCCGCCAGGAAAAGTACCGGCGGCGGCTGGCTCGGATAATGGGCCAGAACGTGCTGTTGTTGGGCAGCGCATCGCTGATGCGCACCCGCAGCACATGCGGATCACGGTGACCAGCCGCCCGGCCGGCTCCGGCTAGCGGTCGAGATTGTCCGGGTATTCGAGTTGGGCCATCACGTGCTCGCACAGCGCGCGGGGCAGCGGCCGTGCGTAGTCCTTGGGGTGGTCCTCGCGGAATACCACCGCGGTTAGCGGCAGCGTGTCGTCGCAGGGGTGCTCGCGGATGGCCGGGAAGAACTCATTGAGCCCGATGTGCTCGGCGTGGGCATACAAGCCGCATTATCTTGAGCTAGGCTGGTACGGCCCAGCCATAGGCCTTCCGCATGAGCGCAAGCGCGAGTTTCTCCTTGCCCTTCGGTTCCAGCGGCGCGTATGAGAAGCCATTCGTGTTGTCCGGCTCGTGACGCTGACTTCGTGGACGGCGCGCTCGGCTACTGGGCTACATACGTCGGTCGCAGAGCCGGAGCCGGTCACGGACACGGCGGAACAGGTCACCGGCCGACCCGCGCGAACGTTCCGCGAATGGGCCAGCGATCACGCCGCCGACTTCCGGCCCCTGGCGCCCGGCCGAGATCGGCGACCGCTGATCCCTACAGCGGCGACTTTCGCGCCGCCTGGTTGAGGTCACGCAGCCGGAACGCCCCGACGATCTCGGTGATCCCCCGGATGAGTGCGGCGGCGCCCACCCAGGCGACGAGGACCACGACCGACAGGTTCCACGAGCCGGCCGCCCAGAACCCGATGAACAGCTCCGCGATTGCGCTGATGACCAACACCCACCAGCCCGGCATGTCACGGCTCAACGAGAACGCCGCGATCAGGTCGAACGAACCCCGAAAGACAAAATAGAAGCTCACCAGGGCCGCGAGAGCCACGAACGTGTCGCCGGGTCGGGCGAACGACACGATGCCGACGATGAAGAACAGCGCCGCCAAGAGCAGGTGAGCGATCCGCCATCCGCCGGTGGACACGATGCCGGCCAGCACCTCGTTGAGGGCCGATCCGAGCGCGACAATGCCGAACAGCACCGCAACCGCCGCCACGGTGGCGTAGTCGAACCGGAAGATCACTATCGACACGAGGGTCCAAGCGACACCCGTGACGAGCAGCACCCACCAGCTGTTCGTCGCGGACACAGCGAGCCGGCCGAGTTGGCCCGAGCGCACGGACTCATCGGGGCCGAGCAGAGCCGAGCGTGTCATGTTGTCTCCTGTTCTCGACGCCTGGGCCGGAGCCTCAGGGCTGCGGGTGCCCGTCGTGCCGATGCGCAGGCAGCGTGCTCGGTCATGGGCGGCTTCGACGCGGCGAGGGGCCAGTCGGGTGGTCGTGTCCACGCTTTGCTCCTCGACTCCCCGACGACGCTAGGAGCCTGCGCCGGCCGGGCCACCGTGCGGAGAGCACAACTCTGCCCGGCTCGTTCGTGTGCTCGTACCGCTGCCGACGGGGGCTTTGGATGTCAGCACCAATCGCCACCGCATTCCTCGTACGGCGAGCACGGTGGCGCCGGCCGCGCGGCCTTACCGCGCGCGCGTCCGGGCCCTGACGCGAATCCCGACGAGGCCGGCCCCACAGTCAACGTCAACGGCGGCATCGAAATGTGACTGTTCGCCATACGATTACCCGATGGCCACCAGCCTCGACACCATCGACCGCGAGCTCTCGGCGGTGGGGGCCGCTGCCGGGGCGCGACTGCTCGAGATCACGCACGAGATCTGGGAGTTGCTGATCAAGGACATCCCCGAACTGCGCGGCGACGACGTCGTCGAGAAGCTGCTCGACGCGAGCATCGAGGAGAACGTCGCCACCCTGATGCATATTTTCGAGCACGGGACCCCGCCGGACCAGGTCGACGCCCCGGCCGCCGCGATCGAGTACGCCAAGCGGCTGGCGCAGCGCGGGGTGCCGATCGTCGCGCTCATCCGCGCCTACCGGGTCGGCCACGGCCGGTTCCTGGAGCGCTGCGTCGAGGAGATCGCCGTGAAGCCGACGGACGCCGAGCTCACCGCCGCAATCACGGCCCGCCTGGTCGAAATCAGCTTCCGCTACATAGACCGGATCTCCGAGCAGGTCATCTCCACCTACCAGCGAGAGCGGGATCGATGGCTGTTGACCCAGACCGCGGTTCGCGCGGCCCGGGTACGCGCCGCGCTGGGCAACCAGTCGGTGGACGTCGACGCGGTGGAGTCGGCCCTCGGCTATCGGCTCCGGCAGCATCATCTCGGCGTTGTCGCCTGGGTCACCGGCGAGACACACGGCAGCGAGGGCCTGATCCGCCTCGAACGGCTGGCGTCAGTCGCCGCCCGCGCGCTCGGCGATCGGGGTCGGCCGCTGTTCGTGCCGAGGGACGAGGCACTGGCGTGGATCTGGCTCCCGCTGGGCAACGAGGCCGCGCTGGCGAGCGAGGTGCTGTCGACGGCATTCGACAGCGGCGATTCGTCTGCCCGCGTCGCGGTCGGCCAGCCGGCGTACGGGCTCGACGGATTCCGCAGCACACACCGCCAGGCCGTGCGCACCCAGGACCTTGCCCTCGCCGCCAGACCGGGTACCCGGTTGACGACGTTCAACGAGGTCGGCGCGGTGGCGCTGATCTGCGCGGACGTGCCCGCGGCGCGCAGTTGGGTGTGGGCGACCTTGGGCGAGTTGGCCACTGACGACGAACCCCATGCCCGGCTCCGCGACACGCTGCAGGTGTTCCTGTCGACCGGCAGCTACACGGCGACCGCCGACCGGATGGTCCTGCACAAGAACAGCGTCCAGTACCGCATCCGTAAGGCGGAAGAGGCGCTGGGCGCGCCGATCGAGGACCGCCGGGCCGACCTGGATCTGGCGCTGCGAACATGCCACTTCCTCGGCCAAGCCGTCTTGCGCCCGGTCGCAGAGTAGCGGACGTGAGTTGATCAGGCGGTCTTCCGGAACGGCTGCCTGCGCGGTGCCCGGTCCTCGCCAGCCGACAGGAAGGTCTCGATCATCGGAACCAGCAGGCCGGGGTTGACGACCAGTTCGACATGACCGCCGGGGTACACGTGCAGGGTTGATCGGCGGATCAGACCCGCGAGGATCCGGCCGTTGATCTGCGGGATGATCGGGTCGTCGTCACCGGTCAGGACGAGGGTGCGCTGCGGCAGCAACGGTAGGAACGGCACGCTGGTCCAGCCGGCGCCGGCTGCGAGCTGCAGCGCGTACCCGCGGCCGTCGCCGCGACGGGCGAAACCGTGCAGCAGGTCCCGCAGCCGGTCGGGATCGCGACGGACGGAGCCGCCATACAGGTGGGGTGCGATGCTGGTCATGTAGCCCGGATCCCGGTACCGCCGCGGGGAGACCATTTTGACAAGCACGCCCGGTGAGGCGGGGACCATGAGTGCGCCGGTTCCGGTCGAGACGAGCACCAGCCGGCGACATCGCCGCCGTTCGGTGAGGGCAAACTGCTGCGCGAGCCCACCGCCCCAGGAGATCCCGAGGACGTCGATCTGCGAATAGCCGAGGTCATCGAGAGCCCGGCCGAGCAGCCGGCACAGCGATGGGAACCGGTAGGGCCGCGGCGGCAGCGGAGAACCGCCGACGCCGGGAACATCGAAGCGGATCACTTCCAGCGCGGGGTCGAGCGCGTCGACCAGTGGCTGGAAGGTCTCCAGCGCCGCCCCGATGCCGTTCATCAGCAACAGCGGCGTCCGTGTGCCGTCGCCGGCACGAACTGCCATCCGGATCCGGTACCCGGCGACGTGCACCAGCCGAACCGCCTCGTTGCGCTGGGTCATGCCGCCCATGGTCACCGATGTCGTCCCCGTCGCGACAGGGGAACGGCGCATGCCGAACCGCTTCATGCGCCGTATCACCGCTCTATGCGCCGTATGACCGCTGCGGTGCGGCGGCTGCGGGATCTCAGCGGTCCACCCCGATCAGGCTGCCGGACGGCGACCCTGGTTTGCACTGTCATGCCAGCACCTCCGGCGGCGGCGTGATCTCACGTTTGACGATCTTTCCGGTGGGTCCCTTCGGCAATGAGTCGGCAATCCACACGTGCCGTGGATACTTGTAGGCCGCGACCCGCTGCCTGACGTAGCTGCGCAGCTCGTCCGGGGTGGCGGTGGCGTCCGGGCGCAGCACGACCGTGGCGCCCACCTCCTCGCCGTGGGTCGGATGCGGTAAGCCGATGACGGCCGCCTCCAGCACGGCCCGGTGCTCGTAGAGCACCTCTTCGATCTCGCGCGGATAGACGTTGAAGCCGCCGACGAGGATCATCTCTTTCTTGCGGTCGACGACGAAGAGATATCCGTCCTCGTCGAAATGGCCGATGTCGCCGGTGTAGAGCCAGCCGCCGCGCAGCGCGTGCGCGGTCTCCTCGGGCCGGTTGCGGTAGCCCACCATCACCTGCGGCCCCTTCAGGCGAATCTCGCCCGCCTCGCCTTGCGGCAACACGCGCGTGCCGGTGTCGAGATCGACGATCTCGATCTCGGTGTCGGCCACCGGCGGGCCGACCGAGCGGATCTTGCGCCGGCCCTTCACCGGATTGCCGGCGATGGGCGCCGCTTCCGACATGCCGATACCCTCGAAGATCGCGGTGCCGGTCTCGCGCTCCCACGCGACGAGCAATTCCTCGGCGCAGGGGGCGCCGCCCGAGAGGCAGAATTTGAGGCTCGAGAAATCCGTCGCGCGATAATTCTC
>DASXRB010000297.1:0-1968 GCA_036506875.1 Kribbellaceae bacterium
TGGCGCACCGGATGTGGAGGCTCGCGGATACCGCGTGGGACAGCGCTGAGGGGCGCGTCGTCCCCACGCGGTACCGCGAGCATCCGAAGAAGGACTCCGGCCTCACCCACTACCTGCTCGGCACCCCGATCGAGGAGGAAACGGCCGAGCCGACGCAGCGCGAAGCCGACTAACCCCAACCCAGGTTGATCAGGACGACGCCGGCCGCGACGACCGCGGTGGCGGCGAGACGTCGTACCCCGAAGCCCTCCTTGAAGACCACGGCGCCGATGATCGCGCCGACCACGATGCTGGTCTCGCGCAGCGCCGAGATCGGCGCCAGCGGGCCGAGGGTCTGCGCCCACAGCACCAGCCCGTACGCCGCCAGGCTGAGCGACCCGCCGACCAGGCCGACCTCGGCGTGCCGGCGCAGCTGGCCGAACAGCCCCGGGCCGCGGCGGTGCAGCACGAAGAACACGATCGGGATCCCGTCCAGCAGCATCAGCCAGGCCGTGTACCCTCCGGGGCTGCCGGACGCCCGCACGCCGGTGCCGTCGATCACGGTGTAGACAGCGATCGAGCAGCCGGTCGCCAGCGCGGCCAGCACCGCGGGCAGCCGGCGCCGGTGGGTGCCGCCGCCGGCCAGCACCAGGCTGCCGAGGCCCACCGACACCACGACGACGCCGGCGAGCTCCAGCGGCCGCGGCACCTCGGGTACAACGACCGCCGCGAGCACCGTCACCAGCAACGGCGCCGAGCCGCGGGCGAGCGGGTACATCTGGCTGAAGTCACCGAGCTTGTACGACGTGACCAGGAGCAACTGGTACGCCAGGTGGACCGCCACCGACGCCGCCAGCCAGGGCCAGCTCGCCCGCGCCGGGGCGGAGGTTGCCGCGAGCAACGGTAAGGCGACCGTGGCCGCGCCGGTGGCGAACGCGGTCATCGCGACCAGCTTGTCGTCCACGGCGTGCGCGATCGCGTTCCACCCGGCGTGCGCGACGGCGGCCAGGAGCACCATCACGACCGCGGAGGCCGGAAGGCCGGTGGACAAGGGGATGGTGAGTGGGACGGTCAACGGACGGCTCCTCGGTCGGGTCCCGCACCCGGGCGTGCGGAACTGGAGCCCTCCTGGCTTTTGTCCCGTGAGGTGTGGAGCCGGACCGGCCCTGGCGCCGCTCGGTCCTGACCCGGCCACTCTCGTTGTCTGGTCGCCGCCTCAGAGCGGCGAGGCGAGCGTCGGCGGAACCCTAGGCGCAACCACGTGCTGCCCCCACCGTACCGAACCCGCCGCTTCGCGCTCGTCAGGCGGCCAGGTCGGGGCGCAGCCGGGACAGCGCCAGCCGCAGCTTGCGGGTGTCGGGGTAGCCGTAGCTGACGCCGACGGCGTACACGTCGTGACTGTGGGTCTTTGTGACGGCGGCGACATACCAGACCGGCCGACCATCGGCCAGCATGCTGACGATGGTCTGATGCTCTGCGGTGGTGAACATGCTGACCTCTCCTCGCGGTCGACGTTGTGTGGGCCTTCACTGATAAGTCGAATCCGGCCGCGCGAAATCGACATCACCGGCGCAGGTTCTCCGCTCAGATCCGCTGGGCTCGTCGGTACTGATATGACCGCGCCCGACGGAGGAATGTGACCCGCGCCCGGCGCGGGCCGATCGTCCGGGAAAGCGCTGTCTTCCGACCAAGACCCACACGTCGCGGAACCGGCAGCCAGACGCCGGTCCCGGCGGGACTCCGAGTTGTGGATCTCTGTTCCGGAAAGCGCCTTCTTCCTGAGAAGATCCGCAACTCGGCGCGCCCGGCGGCTGGGAGCCGGCGCGGGGTGGCGGGCGGGGTGGCGGCGAGGGAGGGTGGTCTGGACTGGGGGTCGCGTCGTATGACAGCGTTGTCAGCCGCAGCTTCATCAGACCCGGAACACCCCGACCGGAGGACTCCGTGCACGACGACCGCAAGCTGATCGAGGAACGCCTCCGGCGGGCGCTC
>DASXRB010000298.1:0-5599 GCA_036506875.1 Kribbellaceae bacterium
AGGACCAGGCGCTGGAGCCAGGACGTGTCGGCGACGCGGAGGGTGACCAGCAGGGAGCCGTCGGGCTGTTCGGCGACGGACTCGATCGGGTAGTACTCGGCGACCCAGCGGGCCGGCGGGGCCAGCCGCAGGGTTGCGAGCAGGTCGGCCTCGGAGGGCTGGAACATACCGTTCGACAGGTCCCGCGGCCGCGCCTCCGGCGGCGGTTCGCTGGGCAGGTCGAGCAGCTTGGCGGCGGCGATCCGGTCCAGCCGGAACAGCCGGACGTCCTCCGCGAGCCGGCACCACGCCTCGAGGTACGAACGGCCCTCGGACACGACGAGCCGCATCGGGTCGACGTCGCGCTCGGTGGTCTCGTCCCGCGACGGCACGTCGTACGTCAGATGCAGCCTGCGGCCCTCGGCGAGTGCGGCATTGACGGTCTCGGCGATCTGCGGGTCGGCGGGCTCGACGTGGACGTGCGCGCTGGCGGCGGCGCCGGCAGCCGCCTCCAGCTTGCCTATCGCCCGGTCGACCGCACTCCGGTCGGTGTCAGCGGCGACCTCGCGCAGCGTGCGCAGCGCGGTCAGCAGTGCCAGCGCCTCGTCCGCGGCCAGCCGCAGTGGCCGGGCCAGGTAGTCGGCGTTGGTGAGGTGGATGACGCCCTCACCCTCGGCGGCGTCGATGTCGATCTCGATCAGGTCGCCCATCTGCGCGCCCGGCAGGCCGCAGAACCACAGCACCTTCAGGTCGGCCAGGATCTGCTTCGGCTTCACGCCGAACTCGCGGGCGACGTCGTCGACGCGGGCGCCGTCGTTGTCGCGCAGGTACGGCACCAGCGCGAGCAGGCGCTGCACCTGGTCACGCGCGGAACTCACGAGCCCACTCCCGCGACGGCGCGCAGGCGTCGTACGACACCGTCCAGCACCTCACCGGGTGCCGCCACCACGGCGTCCGGCCCGAGCGACGCGATCTCCTCGGCGAGCACCCCGGAGTCGGCGTACGGCACGTGCAGCAGGTCCCACTCGTCGTCGATCCGCTCGACCGCCACCGCGCGCCGGCGCAGGCTGACGGCCGACCCGCTGCGGGCCTTCACCTTGGCCTCCAGGGTCGGCGGCAGCGGCGCCAGCTCGGCCACCGTGGAGCGCAGGTCGGTGCCCTCCGGCACGGTGAACGCACCGGGAGCGCCGATCGCCTTCACGTCGCCGCCGATCCGGGACAGCCGGAACATCCGGGTCGCCTCCCGGTCGCGGTCCCGGCCGACGACGTACCACCGGCCGTGCCAGGACACGATCCCCCACGGCTCCAGCGTCCGCGTGGTCGCCGCGGCGGCGCCGCTGCGGCGGTGCTCGAACTGCACCACGGTCCGCGTCACCACCGCCGACCACAGCGGGTCGAAGGACGGCTCGGAGGCTGCCACGTGCGGCTCGATCGCGGACAGCGCGGACTGGTCGGTCTGGATGCCGGCGGCCTTGAGCTTGAGCACCGCCGACGTGGTGGCCTCGGCCAGGCTGGCGTGCTGCCAGACCCGGGCGGCGACGCCGAGCACGGCGGCCTCGTCGGGCTCGAGCTTCACCTCGGGCAGCTCGAAGACGTCGCGGCGGATCCGGTAGCCGACGTCGTCGGAGAAGAACTTGTCCTGGGTGCCCATCTCGATCGGGATACCGAGGTCGCGGAGCTCGTCCTTGTCCCGCTCGAACATCTTCTCGAACGCCTCGTCGGACTGGCCGGCGTACCCCTCGACGACCTCACGGATCCGCTCCTTGGTCACGTAGGTCCGCGCGACCAGGAGGCAGATCACGAGGTTGAGCAGCCGCTCACTCTTCCGCGCCGACACCACCCCAGCCTATGCGCCGCGGGTTCCTTTACCACGGTCAGGTTCCGCGCGCAGGCCGGCGTGTCGCCGGTACGACGGATGGCGGCGCCGGTTCGGCCGGGCGGGGCCGGTCCGGGAGGATGTCCGCCATGAATCTGCTGCGGCGTCCTGCGTACGTGCGGTTCTGGGTGGCCGACACCGTGTCGATGTTCGGCACGCACGTCACGACACTGGCGCTGCAGGTGCTCGCGGTGGTCACGCTGCAGGCGTCGGCCACCTGGGTCGGGGTGCTGAACGCGTCGCGCTGGGTGCCGTACCTGCTGTTCGGGCTGGTCGCCGGGGTGCTGGTGGACCGTTACCGGCGGCGGCCGGTGCTGGTCGGCGCGGACCTGGCCCGGGCGGCGCTGCTCGGGCTGATCCCGCTGCTGGCAGCGCTCGACCGGCTGACGATGCCGGTCCTGGTCGCCGTGGTCGGGGTGTTCGGGGCGCTGTCGCTGCTGTACGACGCCGCGCACCAGTCCTACCTGCCGCGGCTGGTCCCGCGCGAGCTGCTGACCCGGGCGAACGCGCGGATGGAGCAGGCCGCCGCGGTCGCGCAGACCACCGGGCCGATGCTCGCGGGGTTCATGGTCAAGGCGTTCGGGGCGCCGCTGGCGATCCTGGTGGACGCCGCGTCGTACCTGGTCTCCGGGCTGGTGCTGGCCCGGCTGCGGGTGGACGAGCCCGCACCCGGCCCACCGGAGCAGCGGGACCTGCGCCGGGAGTTGCGCGAGGGGCTGGCGTGGGTGTACCGGCACCGCACGCTCGGGCCGCTGGCGCTGAACTCGCACGCGTGGTTCCTGTTCAACAGCATGGTCACCACGGTGTATGTGGTGTTCGTCGTGGACGGGCTCGGGATGAACGCGTTCGCCCTCGGAGTGACCTACGCGTGCGCGGGTGTCGGGTCGCTGCTCGGCGCGTCCGCGGCCGGGCGGGCGGCGCGGCTGGTCGGGGCCGGGCCGGCGATCATCGCGATGCGGTGGCTGCTGCCCTTCGGCTACGCGATGGTCCCGCTGGCCGGGCGTGGCACCGGCGGGCTGGTGCTGCTGTGCGCGGCGCAGTTCGTGTTCGGCGTGACGATCGGCGTCGACAGCCCGATCGAGATGGGTTACCGGCAGGCGGTGACGCCGGACCACCTGCAAGGCCGGATGAACGCGACGATGCGCTCGCTCAACCGCGGAGCGGTCGTCGTCGGCGCCCCGCTCGGCGGCGTGCTGGCCGACCACCTCGGCGCCCGGCCCGCGCTGTGGATCCCGGTCGCCGGCCTCGCGGCGGTCGCGCTGTGGCTGACGCTCTCGCCGTTCCGGCTGTTGCGCGGGCCGCTGGGCGATCACCAACCCCTAGAGTCGTCCGCGTGATGCGCTGGCGCGAGGGATACGTGACCGACCTCGGACGTGCCTGGCAGGGCGCCCAGGAGCTCACGGCCTCCGTGGGCGACTCGGTGGTGCGTGCCCTCGCCTACCCGGACCTGGTCGGCGCACCGTTGATCGGTGACCGGGTACTGCTGAACGTCGCGGCGCTCGAGCGTGGCCTCGGCACCGGCGGCTATGCCCTGGTCGTGGCCATCCCCGACCGGCTCCCGCCCGACCCGCCGGAGCACGGCCATCTCGTCAAGGCCCGCTACACCCCCCTGCAGACCATGGTGCTGGGCGCCGACGAGCAGGACTCCCCCGACCACGACGCGCTCCGCGACGCCGACTCCCTGGACGGCGCCCCGGTCGTCGTCGCCGACCTGCACTCCGCGCTCCCGGCCGTGCTCGCCGGGGTGTACGACGGCCGCCCCGGCACCCGGGTCGTCTACGTCATGACCGACGGCGGCGCCCTGCCGCTGGCGTTCTCGCGGACCGTGCCGGCGCTGCGGGAGACCGGCTGGCTCACCGCGACGGTGACCGCCGGGCAGGCGTACGGCGGCGACCGGGAGGCCGTCACCGTGCACACCGCGCTGCTCACCGCCGTCCACGTCCTCGGCGCCGAGCTCGTCGTCGTCACCCAGGGCCCGGGCAACCTCGGCACCGGCACCCGCTGGGGCTTCTCCGGTGTCCAGTCCGGTGAGGCGGTCAACGCGGCCGGCACCCTCGGCGGCCGCCCGGTGGCGTCACTGCGGATCTCGTCGTCCGACCCGCGACCGCGGCACCGTGGCGTGTCGCACCACAGCCTCACGGCCTACGGCCGGGTGGCGCTGCAGCGCTGCGACATCGTCGTACCGGATCTTCCCGGTGAGTTCGGCGACCTGGTGCGGGACGCGGCCGAGCCGCTGCACGCCCGGCACCACGTCGTGCGGGTGGCTGTCGACGGCCTGTACGACGCGTTGCGGACGGCGCCGGTGAAGCTGTCCACGATGGGACGCGACCTGGACGCCGACCGCGCGTACTTCGAGGCCGCCGCGGCCGCCGGCCGGCACGCGGCCGGCCTGCTTCAGTGATGCAGTGACGCGCCCTTGAGCGCCCGGTCGACGGCGTTCCTCGGGCCGTAGACGGCGATCCCGACCAGGTCGAGCTTGTCGCGGGCGACCGCCGCCACGGCGGCCCGGTTGTCCCGGTCGTTGCCGGTGGCAAACAGCTCGGTGGTGTAGACGGCCAGGTCCAGGCCGCGGTCCAGGGCCCGCCGGTGCGCGGTCGTGAGCAGCTCGCGGTCGCCCTCGAAGACCAGCACCGGCTGGCGGAACATCGGCAGGTACGACGTGCCGTCGGCGTCGGCGTACGGCTCCCCCACCACCTCGGGCCGGGTGCCGGCGATCCCGCTGACCAGGAAGGCGGTGACGTTCAGTCGCTGCCAGGTCTGCAGGTCGTCGCGCAGCAGGACGGCGATCTTGGTGTCGAAACGGATCGGTTCGGTCACTCCTCCATCGTGCGCGGGCGGCCGCCGGACCGTCTTGTACGTTGTTGACGTGGCCGGCGATCGGGCCCCGGGTCCGCCTGCGGACCGGATGACGGCGTGGCGGCCGGCGGTGCCGGGTGTCGCGGAGACGCTGCACGCGCGGTTCGTGCGGCACGCGTACCCGTCGCACGTGCACGACGCGTGGACGCTGCTGATCGTCGACAGCGGCGCGATCCGGTACGACCTGGACCGGCACGCGCACGGCGCGGGCACGTCAGTGGTCACCCTGCTGCCGCCCGGTGTCGTGCACGACGGCCGCACGGCCACGCCCGCCGGTTTCCGCAAGCGGGTCGTCTACCTCGAGCCGGAGGTGGTCGGCCCGTCCCTCGTGGGCGCCGCCGTCGACCGGCCCGAGCTGGCCGACCCGCTGCTGCGGCACCGGGTGCACCAGCTCCACCTCGCGCTCGCCGAGCCCGGTGAGGGGTTCCAGGCCGAGAGCCGGCTGGCGCTGGTCGCCGAGCGGCTCCGGCACCACCTGACGCTGTCCGGCCCGCAACCCGTCGTACCGTCCCCGCCGCGGCTGGCGGCCGACCTGCGGGACCTGCTCGACGAGCGGCTGGCCGGCGGTCTGACGTTGCGGGAGGCGGGAGCCGCGCTCGGCGCGCACCCGACACACCTGGTGCGGTCGTTCACGGCCGCGTTCGGGCTGCCGCCACACGCTTACCTGACGGCACGGCGGGTCGACCGGGCCCGGCGGCTGCTGCTCGCGGGCGCGCGGCCGGCCGAGGTGGCGACCGCGGTCGGCTTCTACGACCAGGCGCACCTGAACCGGCACTTCAAACGCCACCTCGGTACGACGCCCGCCCGGTTCGCGGCGGTGGTGCCAGCACCACCATCGGACGGGGTCCAGCAGAACCGGCCGTGGCGCTGATGCGCCACGGCCGGTCC
>DASXRB010000299.1:0-4367 GCA_036506875.1 Kribbellaceae bacterium
ACCACGACCTGGGCCGAATCCCCACCCCGGCCGAGGACTGACCATGACAACCCAGCAGGGGGTTCATTTTCAACCGTCGCCAAGGGGTCCGTTTTCAGCCGTCGTTGACACACGGGCTGTGTGCACGTGGAGATGTGAGGACCGGTTTTGTGGGCAGATGTGTGCCAATGGCAGAAATGCGTTGCATAAAAGGGCTCGCGGCGGGGAGAACTGGGGGTGGAAGATCGCGCCATGAAGATGCTGCCGGAGAGTGCCGATGACCGATGCGGGGACTGACGACCGCGGGCGGAGACGCCTGCGGGGCGTGTTCCCTGTGAGGAGGAGGAAGGAACACGCCCCGCGGCCTGGTACGGCTGGACCGGTGCCGACGCAGGGATCGGACTGGCCGGCCCAGCCGGGCTTTCAGGAACCCATCGGCAAACGCGTGAACGGGTTTTCGATGACCGCTACGGCCCGACGGGACGGCGATGTCACCAGAGCTGTTGACGGCGAAACTTCACCCCGTAACCCGTTGCTGTCCGCGTCCGTTGGATAACTGGAAGCCATGACCACGAGTGTTCACGAACAGCCGGTGACCGCTCTAGGGCATGAAGCGGACCTCCAGAGGTCCTCTCGCGGACATCTGGCGGCACGATCTTGTTCCGGCCTGGCTGCCAAGAGAACGTCTAGCCTGACGTGAAACCGGGAGGCTCACGATGGCGGGTAGGTTCACACCCCGCACGGTCCTTGGGCATCTGATCCAGCAAAGGGACCAGACCTACGCCGAAATCGTTGCCGAGTTCGTCGACCTCGGCGGCACGATCACGGAGCGGCACCTGCGCCGGCTCGCCTCGGGCGAACGCGCCGGTACCACTCCGCAGACGCGCCGCACGCTCCAGAAGATGTTCGGCAGGCCCATCGAGGAGCTGCTCTCGCCCTACCAGGCGGAGCCGCAACCGGTGGTCAAGCCGGACACGGGTCGGCGACTTCCCGCTGGCAACCAGAAGGAGGTGCTCGACATGGCTGCAAGCCGTGCCCGGGCGTTCGCCGTCGCCGCGCAGACCGGCCTCAGCGACGAGGCCATGGAGCAGGTGTACGACGATGTCCGCCACGTTGCGGTCGCGTACCCGCAACGACCCCTCACCGAGATCCTGAGCTCGCTGGTCGAGACCCAGGACCTGGTGTTCGCACTGCTGGAGCGCCGCCAACGACCCGACCACCTGCGGCACCTGTACTTCCTCGGCGGCGTGACCGGCGGGCTGCTGGCCAAGGCCTCGCACGACCTGGGCAACCCACATGCCGCTCTCACGCAGGCGCGGACCGCGTTCCTGTGTGCCGACAGCGCCGACCACAACGGGCTGCGCGCGTGGATCCGCGGCCTGCAGGCCCTGGTCTCCTACTGGGCCGGGAACCCGCACGAGTCGGTGCGCTACGCGCAGCTCGGCGCCGGCCACGCCGAGCAGGCCAGCAACACCGCCAGTGTCTGGCTGCCGGTGAGCGAGGCCCGCGCGTGGGCCGCGCTGGGCAACCAGGAGGCCGCGCAGCAGGCCCTCGACCGGGCCCAGCAGGCCTGGGAGGACGTGGAGCACGACGACCTGGACGACCTCGGCGGCATCTGCCGGTTCGGGCACGCCCGTCAGCTCTACTACGCGGCCGACGCGCTCGCGTGGCTGCCGGGCGCGGCGTCCGAGACCGAGCGCTGGGCTCGCCAGGCGATCGAGGCGTACTCCGACGAGACGGACCCGGAGTGGGCCTTCGGCGACCAGGCCGGCAGCCACGCCGCGCTGTCGATCAGCAGGATCGCCAGCGGCGACCTCGAAGGCGCCGCCGAGGCGATCGCACCCGTTCTCGAACTTCCCGCGGAGCGCCGGATCAACGGCATCGTCCACTCCGCGCGCCGCGTCCATCAGGCACTGCGCAAGTCCGGTCTGGCCGAGCACGCCCGCACCCTGCAGGAGGAGATCGAGAACTTTACGAGGACCCCCGTGACCGCGTTCCCTAGGTAACGTGTACCCCATCCGCCTGTCCGGTCAGAAAATTTCACTCCGTGAATTCCGCCCGGACGACGTCGGCGCCGTGCACGCCGTCGTCGGCGACGACCGAGTCACGTCCTGGCTGTCGTTCGAGAGCCGGGACCGCACCCAGGCCGAGACGATGGTGTGCGGCGCCCTGAAGCGTGCCCGCGACCCTCGTCGCTCGGAGTACTACCTCGCCGTGGTCCCGCACGGCTCCGACGAGCTCGTCGGGTTCGTCCGGCTCGCCCTCGACGGTGTCGCCGCGGGTAAGCTCGGCTACGCGATCGGGGCCGACCACTGGGGCCGCGGCTACGCCTCGGAGGCCACCGAGCTGCTGGTCGGGTTCGGTTTCGAGACGCTGCGGCTGCACCGGATCAGCGCCGCCATCGGCCCCGACAACACCGCGTCGATCGCGGTCGCGGCGAGGCTGGGCATGTCGTACGAGGGCCGGATCCGGCACCACGTGCTGACCAACGGGCAGTGGCGTGACTCGCTGCTCTACTCCGTGCTGATCGACGAGTGGCGCCGCCGGGCCGCGTTCGGCGAGCCCGGCACCGCCGCGGACTGGGAACACGGTGCTGCCGGCTAGTGCGCCTCTCAAGGAGGCACTGGCGGGGATGATCCTGGCGAAGGTCGCCGGGCCGGATCCCGCTGCCGAGCGCGCCCGGGTGCACGACGCGCCGGGGCCGCGCTGGTTCGCCGCGGACCGGCCGATCCGCCGGGTGCACGCCGACGCCTCGATGTTCACCGGCGGCCTGCGGGCGCTGCTGCTGCAGTCGCTGCACCCGCTCGCGATGGCCGCGGTCGCGGCGCACTCCGGCTACCGCGGCGACCCGTGGGGCCGGCTGCGGCGCACCGGCCATTTCCTGGCCGTCACGACGTACGGCCCGGCCGACGACGCGGAGGCCGCCGTCGAGCGGATCCGCGCGGTGCACGACCGCGTCCGCGGCAAGGCCGCCGACGGCACGCCGTACGCCGCGTCCGACCCGCACCTGCTGCGCTGGGTGCACCTGGCCGAGGTGGACAGCTTCCTTGCCGCGCACCAGCGGTACGGCGCCCACCCGCTCGACCCGGACGAGTGCGACGGGTACGTCGCCGACACCGCGGTGGTCGCGGCCAGGCTCGGCGTACTCGACCCGCCGGTGACGGTGGCCGGGCTGCGCGCCGGGCTGGCGTCGTACCGCCCCGAGCTGCGCAGCTCGCCGGAGGCGCGCCAGGCGGCGCGGTTCCTCCTCCTGAACCCGCCGGTCCCGCTGCTCGCGCGGCCGGCGTACGGAGTGCTGACCGCGGCGGCGGTCGGGCTCCTGCCCTGGTGGTCGCGCTGGCCGTTGCGACTGCCGTACCTCCCGGTCGCCGAGGCGACCGTGGTCAGGGCCGCCGGGGATGCCCTGACCCGCACCATCCGCTGGGCCCTCGCACCGAACGGCGCGCCGCCGGGCGTGCCGCCGGGCCCCGCACGATAACCACCCCCAGGCCGAGATCCGGCATGGGTTCCACCCACCCCTTCGCCGTCACGATCTGTACATCGTCAACTTCAACAAGTCACCCGGGGAATCGCCAAGGGAGAGGGATGGGCACGTTGATCTCGATGACCGTGCTGCTCGCCGCACTGGCCGCCGGTGCGGCCACCGGCCGTTACCTGCTCGCTCCGGAAGCCGGCCATCGCGCGAGACCGCGCTACGCCGCGAGGGCGATCGAGTACGTCGACCGGGCGGCGCCCGTCGTGGCCGCCCGGCGCGCCGTGCGGCTGCTGCAGGCCGGGCGCCAGGGCCGGCACCGCGGGCGTACCTCCGCGCTCCGGGTGCAGGTCCGCCGCCTCGGCGAGTGGGACCAGGTGACGGGTCGCCGTGCGATCGCGATGACCTCGCGCCGCTGATCCGTCTCATCGGCGTCCTTGACGGAGAGGGACACATGGGTATCTGGACGACGATCGTCGTACTCGCGACCGTGGTCGCCGGCGGGCTCACCGTCGGCCGGTGGATGCTGGCCCCTCCCGGCACCCGCCGGCCGGCCACCGTGACCCGCCCGTCGGTGACCCGGCACGGCCGGTCGCGGCCGCGGCACGCTCGCTGACGAACGCGACACGAACCGCGGCCGATCGGGTCTACATTCGGCCGCATGACACTGGTGCGGCGGATCGACGAGTACGACGCCCGGTCGCTGCTCGCGCTGCAGACGGCGCTGGACGCGGAGTCGGAGCTGATGCTGCTCGAGCCGGGTGAGCGGGAGACCGTGCCGGACGCGCTGGCCGGCCGGCTGGCCGCGATCGACCGCGGCGACGACCCGTCGTACATCTTCGGGGCCGACGGCGACGAGGAGCTGGCGGGGTACGTCGACGTGTCGGTGCTGCCGTTCGCGCGGGCCCGGCTGACC
>DASXRB010000300.1:0-2757 GCA_036506875.1 Kribbellaceae bacterium
TCGTCGCCGAGGCCTTCTACGTGCCGTCGGGGTCGATGGAATCGACCCTGATGAAGGACGACCGGATCATCGCGGAGAAGGTCAGCTACGTCCACCGGGGTGTCGAGCGCGGTGACGTCATCGTGTTCGCCGATCCGGGGGGCTGGCTGCCCGCGGACGAGTCGAAGGAGCCGAACTCGCTGCGCCGGTTCGGTGAGTTCATCGGCGTGCTGCCGCACAGCAGCCAGGGACACCTGGTGAAGCGCGTGATCGGCGTCGGCGGCGACACGGTCGCCTGCTGCGACAAGAACGGCCGGTTGACGGTGAACGGCGTGCCGATCGACGAGCGGTCGTACTTGAACAAGGGCGCGAAGCCGTCCGAGGAGCCTTTCAAGGTCGAGGTACCGGACGGCGAGCTGTGGGTGATGGGGGACAACCGCCCGCTGTCGGCCGACTCCCGTGCGCATCTCGGCTCGCCCGGCGGCGGATTCGTGCCGGTCGGCGATGTGGTTGGCCGGGCCTGTTGCGTAATCTGGCCCTCTGAACGGATGACGATGCTTCGCCGTCCGCCCACCTTCGAGAGCTCGGGGCTGAACAAGTGAGTGATGGATCCACCGCGACGACCGAAGAGACCGTCGGAGAGTCCGCGAAGAAACACCGCTCCGGTCTGTCGGCCGCGGTCCGCGAGTTCGTCCTGATCGTGGTCGGCGCGCTGATCGTCTCGTCGATCCTGCGGGCGTTCGTCGGCCAGATGTTCATCATCCCGAGTGAGTCCATGCAGAACACGCTGCTCGTCGGCGACCGGGTCGTCGTCGAGAAGCTCACCGACGTGAAGCGCGGCGACGTCATCGTGTTCGAGGACCCCGGAAACTGGCTCGGCCCGGAGGAGAGCGGCGAGAAGCGCGGCTCGATCGGCCGGTTCTTCGAGCTCGTCGGCCTGCTGCCCGACTCCAGCCACGGCCACCTGGTCAAGCGGCTGATCGGCATGCCGGGCGACCGGGTCGTGTGCTGCGACGCCAAGAACCGGATCACCGTGAACGGCAAGGCGCTGGAGGAGACGGGATACATCTTCCCCGGCGACCAGCCGTCGTCGATCCAGTTCGCCGTTACCGTGCCGGCCGGCAAGGTGTTCGTGATGGGCGACCACCGCTCGGCCTCCGGTGACTCCCGCATGCACCTCACCGACGTCGGCCCGAACGGGAAGATGCCCGGTGACGAGGCGTTCGTGCCGATGGACAGGATCACCGGCCGCGCGATCGCGGTGATCTGGCCGACGGCGAACATGCACAAGCTCAGCTCGCCGGACACGTTCGACCAGGTGCCGGTCGCGGCCAGCCCGGCGCCGGACAAGCCCTCGATCACGCTCAGCCCGCCGACGCCGAAGTGACGGGCCGGTGAGCAGCGACCGGCTGGAGGCGATGTGAGCCGACTGCCCCGCGGCAGCACGGTCCGGCGGGATGCCGGGCTGTACGGGTACGAGCGCGCCCTGCGGCGTGCCGGCCTGGACCCGATCGCCGGGGTGGACGAGGCCGGCCGGGGCGCGTGTGCCGGCCCGCTGGTCGCCGCCGCGGTGGTGCTGCCGGACGGCAAGCGCGGGCTGGTCCCGGGACTGGCCGACTCCAAGCTGCTGACCGCGAAGGCGCGTGAGCGCTGCTACGACGAGGTCCTTGAGCGAGCGCTGTCGTGGTCGGTGGTGTCGATCGAGGCCGCGGACTGCGACCGGCTCGGCATGCACGTGGCCAACGTCCAGGCGCTGCGCCGCGCGCTGTTCCGCCTCGACGTCCGGCCGTCCTACGTGCTGACCGACGGGTTCGGCGTCGACGGCCTGGGGGTCCCCGGGCTGGCGGTCTGGAAGGGGGACCGGGTCGCCGCCTGCATCGCGGCGGCGTCGGTGATCGCGAAGGTGACCCGCGACCGCGTCATGGCGCGGCTGCACGAGGAGTTCCCGCAGTACGAGTTCGACGTCCACAAGGGATACTGCACTCTGGAGCATCAGGCCGCCCTCGACCGGTTCGGCCCGTGTCCGCAACACAGGATGCGGTTCGTGAATGTCCGCCGCAGTCTGCGGTCCGGTATGCGACAGAATGTGGTCGGGATGCTGGCGGAGGACAGCTTCCAGCCCGACGGCGTCGAGGATGCCGCGGACATGACGAGTCCTGACCAAGCCCGAGTGGAGCACCGATGAGCGCCGACGACCTCGAGAAGTACGAGACCGACATGGAGCTGCAGCTCTACCGGGAGTACAAGGACGTCGTCGGGATCTTCAAGTACGTGGTGGAGACCGAGCGGCGCTTCTACCTGTGCAACGCGGTCGACCTGAAGGTCCGCACCGAGGGCGGTGACGTGTACTTCGAGGTCACGATGGCCGATGCCTGGGTCTGGGACGTGTACCGCTCGGCGCGGTTCGTGAAGAACGCGAAGGTCGTCACCTTCCGCGACGTGAACATCGAGGAGCTCGCGAAGTCCGACTTCGAGCTCCCGAAGGACTCCGACTTCGGCCGCTGACCAGCTCCCCGGACGGCGTCCCACTGGGCCGACGCTCACCGGACGGCCGCCCGCCGCCTGGCCGACAGGCGCCAGCCTGATCCCACGCGTTCCACCAGGTCCGCGCGGCTGAGGTCGGCCAGGCCGTCGCGGACGGCGGCCTCGGTGAGGCCGGCGGTGCGGGCGATCCGGTCCTCGGGCACCGCGGCGAGCACCGGAACCGCGTCCAGCACTCGTTGCGCGACGGCGCCGAGCCGGTCGGTCTCGCGCTCCGGGCCGCGTGGGTAGGTCGTG
>DASXRB010000301.1:0-2610 GCA_036506875.1 Kribbellaceae bacterium
GTTCTCCTGGACATGCGCGCGGTACCGCTATGGGCGGCCCAGACGGCGCTGAGCTTCGCCGTGGCCAGCGCGGTGCTGCGCGTCAACGGCCTGCCGCCCGAAATCGCCACGTACATCGTCGCCTTTCCGATGGCGGGAGCCGTGGCGGGTATCGGAGCGGCGATCGCCACCTCGGCACTGGTCCGCTACGTCGATCTCTCCACGCGGCTGGTCGCCTCGGCTCAGCGCTCGGCAGCCGCCTCGGAAAGGGCGAGGCTGGCGCGGGAGCTGCACGACTCGGTCACCAAGACCCTGCGGGGCGTGTCCTTCGCCGCGCTGGCCCTGCCGTCGTCGTTGCGGCGGCACCCCGACCTGGCCGAGCAGTTGGCCGGGACCGTTTCGGCCGGCGCCATGGCGGCCGATCGTCAAGCACGCGAGTTGCTGGAGGGGCTGCGACTGGATGAGCCCGACCGTGACTTCACCGAGACGATCTGCCGGGTCTGCTGGACCTGGAGCGCGTCGACCGGGATCCCGGCCTTGACGAGGCTGGACCGGGTCGATCCATCCGTCGCGGTGCGGTACGAGCTGACCCGGATCCTGCGCGAGGCGCTGTCGAACGTCGCCCGCCATGCTCGCGCCGGCCGGGTGCAGGTTCACCTGGTGCGGACCAAGGACATCGTCGTTTTCAAAATTTCCGACGACGGTGTTGGCTTCGTCATGCCGGACGACCTGTCCGCGCTGCACTCAGCGGAACGCTTCGGCATCGTCGGCATGGCCGAACGCGCCCGTACCGTGGGAGGCGACCTGCGGGTGTACTCGACGCCGGGCGCCGGCACCAGCGTGACCGTACAGGTTCCGGTCCGCGAGTCCGACGAGTCGATGGGGTTCCCGGCCGCACGTGATTCATCGGTAGACACATGGTGACCGACGCCGCTGTCATCGGTGTGCTGATCGTCGACGACAACCCGGTCGTTCGCGCGGCGCTGAAGGGGTTCCTGGCCTGCAGCGACGACGTGCGGGTACTGGCTGAGGCCGGCGACGGCCGGGAGGCGGTGAGCCTGGCCCGCCGGCTCGCCCCGACGGTGACCCTGCTGGACCATCGGATGCCCATCGCGGACGGGCTGTCGGTCATCGACGCGATCGCGCAACACTCCGCCGTACTTGTGCTGACCAGTGACGACGATCGGCACCTGATCGCCGCGATGCTGTACCGAGGCGCCCGCGGATACCTCGTGCACGGCGAGTTCGATCCACCGGAGCTGCTGCGGGCGATCCGCGAGGTCGCGGCGGGGCGCGGCTGGTTGTCACCGCTCGCGGCCGCGGTGGCCGCGTCGACGCTTCGTGAACAGCTCGCTCGAGAGCGAATGCGCCATCAGGTCGCCCAGCGCGACCATCTGGCACGGACCCGTTTCCACCTCACCGATCGCGAGGAGGAGGTACTGAACCTGTTGTGCCAGGGCCTGTCCAACGCGGCGATCGCGCGACGGCTGGTGCTGACCGAAAAGACCGTGAAGAATCACCTCAATCACATCTTCGCCAAGTTGCAGGTCAGCAGCCGCACGGAGGCTGTGATCCGGTGGAAGGCACACTGACCACCCAGCGGGTAGCGTAGGGAACTGCGCTGCATGGAGGAAGCGGTGGGAATGTGGGCGTCGGTCGGTGGTCCCGCCTTCGCGATGTCGGACCGTGGCTATCCGCGACGGTGGTGGCGCTGACCGGTGCCTCGGTGGTCGTGCCGAGTCCGTGTCGGACGGCCCCGGCGTCGGTGACGTCCGCATCGCAGCGGCGGGAACCTGCCACACTCGTGCACGCGGTCACCGGACCCACCGCCGCCGTCGTCAAGTACTACGTGGTCAAGCCGCCCGTAGGCGGGCAGCGGGAGTACCTGTACGACATCGCCCTGCGGACCCTGGGCAATGGCAACCGATATCCGGAGATCTTCGGCCTCAACGCGGGGCGGGTCCAACCTGATGGAGGCAGGCTGACCGACCCGACCCAGCTGCAGGCCGGTTGGGTGCTGGTGCTTCCGGACGATGCGAGGGGGCCCGATGTGCGAACGGGTGTGCTCAGCTCCCTGTTCCGTTCGTCGGGCAGCCCGTCGGCGCCGACGCGGCCGGCGGGTACCCGCTCGGCCGGCGGCACGACAGGGGTGTCGCAGCCGACGCTCCTGAGAATCGGTGCGCTGGGACTGATGGTGCTCTTCGCGACGCTCGCGGTCGCATTGTTGTCCGCCGACAGGCGCAGCCACCAACCGCGCGCAGCGGCCGTGGCGCGCCGGTCGAACCGCGGCGACATGCCGGCGGTCCGTGCCAACGTGCCGCCAGCCCGGCCGGCGGCGGCCACGCGGGAGTTGGGCGCGTCGTCGGTGCCGCCCACCTCCCCCGTGGTGGATGCGCCACAAGTGGTTCGCACCGTGGCAGACCCCTTCGCTCCGGTACAGCCGACATCGGCGACCGTCGCGGCCGCCGATGATGCGGCGGCGCGCACCCCGCCGGAATTCGCCGAGACCGTCGGAGACGCCGCGGGCCTGACAATGCCCGAGTGCCGCGCGGAGGTGTCCGGAAGCGCCGGCACGGTCAGGGTCCGCCTCATCGGCGTCCGGCCCGGGGACGCTGCGGGGTGGGGGTGGTG
>DASXRB010000302.1:0-1907 GCA_036506875.1 Kribbellaceae bacterium
GATCGACGTACGACGGACCGCGGCGCGGGTGCCAGGGCGCGTCCCGCGCGGAAGCGTCGTACGACGAGGACCGCATGGCGTGCGCGATGCCGCGGCCAGAAGGGACCGATGATGCGCGACACGCCCGGTCACAAGGGCCCGATGAACGCGGATGGGGTGGGTGGCAGGGGGTCTTTGACATGGGTGACAGGATTCTCGTATGGCGATGACTGCGCAGGTTAAGGCCGAGCTGGCCAGCATTCAGGTGACCAAGCCGTGCTGCCGGAAGGCGGAGGTTTCGTCGCTCCTGAGGTTCGCCGGCGGGCTGCACCTGGTGTCGGGGCGCATCGTCGTCGAGGCCGAGCTCGACACCGGCCAGGCGGCGCGCCGGCTGCGCAAGGACATCGCGGAGATCTTCGGGCACGCCTCCGACGTGGTGGTGATCTCGCCGTCCGGGATCCGCAAGCAGACCAAGTACGTCGTCCGCGTGGTGCGTGACGGCGACGCGCTGGCCCGGCAGACCGGGCTGGTCGACAACCGCGGCCGTCCGGTCCGCGGGCTGCCGCCGGCGGTGGTGTCCGGTGCCACCTGCGACGCGGTGGCCGCCTGGCGCGGGGCGTTCCTCGCCCACGGCTCGCTGACCGAGCCCGGCCGGTCGTCCAGCCTGGAGGTCACCTGCCCGGGGCCGGAGGCCGCGCTGGCGCTGGTCGGCGCCGCCCGCCGGCTCGGGATCTCGTCGAAGGCGCGCGAGGTGCGCAACGTCGACCGGGTGGTGATCCGCGACGGCGACGCGATCGGCGCGCTGCTGACGAGGCTCGGCGCGCACGAGTCGGTGCTCGCCTGGGAGGAGCGCCGGATGCGCCGCGAGGTCCGCGCCACGGCGAACCGCCTGGCGAACTTCGACGACGCGAACCTGCGCCGCTCGGCGCGGGCCGCCGTCGCGGCCGGCGCGCGGGTGGAGCGGGCGCTGGAGATCCTCGCCGACGACGTCCCCGACCACCTGCGGATCGCGGGCAAGCTGCGGCTGGAGCACAAGCAGGCCAGCCTCGAGGAGCTCGGCCAGCTGCACGAGCCGGCGCTCACCAAGGACGCGGTCGCGGGCCGGATCCGGCGGCTGCTGGCGATGGCCGACAAGCGTGCCGCGGATCTCGGCATCCCGAACACCGAGGCGAACCTGACCCCGGACATGCTCGAGGACCCCGCCTGAGTTCTGGCGGCAGCCACACCCGCCCCGCCGAAGGTTTTCCCTTGGGTCGGCGGCGAACGAGTGCCACGACACCAGAACCGATTCCCATCCGCGGTGACGACCCGGAAACTGAGCGTGGTTCGAGCGCGCCCAGATGAGCTCGAACCGTTCCGCCCAGTCGGCCCACGTGGGCCGGTCAGCAAGGAGAAGACTGCGTGAACAAGTTCACCAAAGGGGGAGCGGTCGCCGTCGTCGCCGCCTCGGTCATCGCCGCCGGGGCGTCGCTGGGGGCGAACGCCGCTCAGAAGTCACCGACCGACCTGGCCGTCCGCTCCGCCGGCCGGCTGATCGCCGCCAAGGCGGCTGCCCTGCACGTGAGTGCCGCCGACGCGTTCTCCGCACCGAAGGTCGTCTCGGTGCCGGAGGGCCTGCAGTACGTCGCGTACGAGCGCACCTACAAGGGCCTGCCGGTGATCGGCGGTGACTTCGTGGTCGTGACCGACGAGGCCGGCAAGGTGCTGTCCACCTCCGTCGCCCAGACCGAGACGCTGTCCCTCGGCAGCACCACCGCGAGGCTCGGCAAGGACCGCGCCGCCCAGATCGCCGGTGTCGACGCGCACTACGGCATCGCCGTGACGTGGGACTACTACAAGAACGTGCACGGCCGTAACGGCATCGGCGACGACGGTGTCGGCGCCCGGTCCTTCGTGCACGACGGCGCATACGTGAACGCGTCCTGGAG
>DASXRB010000303.1:0-2411 GCA_036506875.1 Kribbellaceae bacterium
GTCCGCGCGATCCAGTCCGGCGGCGCATAACACGCAGGGCCCCACCGCCGACAACTCGCGCCCCGTCGGCGTCCGCCGGCCCGGCTGCGCCGGCCTGACCCGGCGCAATTCGCCGGGTCAACCCGGCCGACGGACGGTTCGCCCGGGTCCTGAGCACGGTGAACCCGCAGATCACATGGTTAACCCGGCGAATTGCGCCGGCTGGCGTGTCGCGCTGCGCGGGCCGCCAATGACGAGCGTCGTACGCTGGCAGGTGTGAGAGCCGCACTGGAGACCGACCGGCTGACCATCCGCGACTGGACCGCCGACGACGCGCCGGCCGCGCTCGAGATCTACGGCAGCGATGACGTCGCGCGCTGGCTGACGCCGGCGCTGAACAAGGTCGGCGACCTCGCCGCGATGCAGGCCGTACTGCACGCCTGGATCGAGGCGCAGCCGAACCTCACCGCGCCGTGCGGCCGGTGGGCGGTGGCTCGCCGCGACGACGGCGAGGTGGTGGGCGGGCTGGTGATCCGGTTGCTCCCGCCGTACGACGAGGACCTGGAGATCGGCTGGCAGCTCAAACCAGGTGCCTGGGGCAACGGCTACGCGACCGAGGCCAGCAAGGCGCTGATGCGGTGGGCCTTCGAGAACGGCACCTCCGAGCTGTTCGCGGTCGCCCGACCGAACAACGCCCGCGCTGTCGCCACCGCCAAGCGCCTCGGCATGGAGTGGGTCGGCGAGACGAACAAGTACTACGACCTGCGGCTGCAGGTCTACCGCATCCGCGGCGGCGACCTCACGACCGCGTAACGGGCCTCGCACCTGGGTACCGGGTGCCATGGCTACCACCCACAACGAAACCGATGACCTGATCACCGAGCTGGTCAAGGACCATGACGAGGTCCGCGCCATCTTCGACCGCCTCAGCCCCACCGCGGCCGGACCGGCCGACGAACGCGCGGAGCTGGTCCGGCGGATGACGGTCGAGCTGGTCAAGCACAGCGTCGCGGAGGAGGCCTACCTCTACCCGCTGATCCGCAAGGTGCTGCCCGACGGCGACCGGCTCGCCGATCACGAGATCGAGGAGCACGCCGAGGTCGAGCGGCTGCTGAAGGACCTGGAGGACCTCGAGCCGGCGGACCCGCTGTACGACGAGAAGCTCGGAAAGGTCATCGACGACGTCAGGCACCACGCCCGGGAGGAGGAGGACGTCGTGTTCCCGCAGCTGCGCGACGAGTGCAGCCCGGACGAGCTCCTCGAGCTCGGCGACAAGGTCCGCACGATCAAGAAGATCGCGCCGACCCACCCGCACCCGTCCGCGCCCGACACGCCGCCGGCGAACCTGATCGCCGGACCGATGGCCGGCATCGTCGACCGCGTCCGCGACGCCCTGGCCAGGCTCTCCGACTGACCTCGGCACCCGGCCTGGGTCAGCGGTCGGCCGAGGCGGACCGGTTTGCGGGCGGAAGGCGTGGGTTCACGTCGCGAGTCAGGGTTCGCACCCACGTGTGACGGGGTGCGAACCCTGCCCGGCAGGAGTCAGCGGATGCGCATGCCGGAGATGGCGCGGGAGATGACGAGGCGCTGGATCTCGGAGGTGCCTTCGAAGATCGTGTAGATCTTGGCGTCGCGGTGCATGCGCTCGACCGGGTACTCCCGGGTGTAGCCGTTGCCGCCGAGGATCTGGATCGCCTCCTCGGTGACCTTCACCGCGACCTCGCCGGCCTTCAGCTTGGCCATCGAGCCCTCGCCGTTGCGGTAGTCCGGCTGCTCGCCGCGCATCAGCGCGGCCGACATGTAGCCGGCGCGCCAGACCAGCAGCCGGGCCGCGTCGATCTCCATCGCCATGTCGGCGAGCTTGAACGCGATGCCCTGGTTGTCGATGATCGGCCGGCCGAACTGCTCGCGGCCCTTCGCGTACTCCAACGCGAACTCGTACGCGGCCCGCGCGATCCCGACCGCCTGTGACCCGACCAGGTGCCGCGACATCTCGAACGTCGCCATCGACGCGTTCCCGCGCGACGACCCGCCCTCGCGCGCCCGCGCGATCCGCTCGTCCAGCTTCTCCTTGCCGCCGAGCAGGTTCGCCTCCGGGATCCGCACGTCGTCGAAGAACACGTCCGCGGTGTGCGAGGCCCGCAGCCCGTGCTTGCGCAGCTTCGTCCCCTGCTCCAGGCCCTTCACCTCCGACTTCGGTACGACGAACGCCGCCTGCCCCTTGCTCCCGAGCGTCGGGTCCACGGTGGCGACCACGACGTGCACGTCGGCGATCCCACCGTTCGTGGCCCATGCCTTCTGGCCGTTGATCACCCACTCGCCGGTCTTCTCGTCGTGCACCGCGCGGGTCCGGATCGCGGCCACGTCGGAGCCGGCACCCGGCTCGGACGAGCAGAACGCGGCCACCTTCACGTCGCCGGCGGTGCCGTAGC
>DASXRB010000304.1:0-5332 GCA_036506875.1 Kribbellaceae bacterium
ACTGGACGACGCCGCGGGTCGCGCCGATCTCGATACCGGCGCGGTCGAGATGCCCCGGCCGCGGCGCGTAGTACTGCCGGAAGATCTCGTAGGTCCCATCGACGAGATGAACGATCACGCCCCCGAGCCTGTCACAGCGGATGTGCGCCCATGCCAAGCTGCGTAGCGCGGCAGTTATTGTCGGGTGGTCAATGCGACCCGGCTGGCCAGGCGCCGGCGGCACCGGGTTGCTGCAGGCCGCACCCGGCGTCCGCCTGGTCGACATACCGCATTCGGCGATCGGTGTGGCACGACGGACGTGTCGATGACTGTCCACTGTGGACGGTCCGTCATCGGCCGTGTGTTCGAACGCCAGCGCTGGTTGGTGTCGCGGCGATCCGCGCGCGACACGCCCATATGGTGTCTGCTTTGTCTAGGACGGCCGTGCCAGCCTCGGATGTATGTGCTGGCGGCCGTGACGGTGGCCGGGGTGGGTTTCGTACATCCGGACCGCGACGAGCAGGCCGGCGGCGGCGGTCAGCGCCGCAATGGTCCAGATGGCGGTGGTCAGGCCGTAGGCGTCGGCGAGGGCGCCGGCGAGCAGGGCGCCGACTGCGAAGCCGCCGTCGCGCCAGAGCCGGTAGACGCCTACGGCGCGGGCGCGCCAGGCGGGGTGGGCGACGTCGCCGATGACGGCGAGCAGGGTGGGGTAGACCAGGGCGGTGCCGGCGCCGAGCAGGATCTGCGCGGTGGCCCAGAGGCCGAAGCTGCTGCTTGCGGCGACGAGGCCGATGGCGGCGGCCTGGACGAGCATGCCGGCGGTGATGAGGTGTTTGCGGCCGATGTGGTCGGACCACCAGCCGGTGAGCAGCTGCCCGGCGCCCCAGACTGCCGGGTAGAGCGCCGCGAGCACACCGATCCGGGCGACGGACAGGCCGTGGGCGGCGAAGAGCAGCGGGAAGATGCCCCAGGCGAGGGCGTCGTTGAGGTTGTTGACCATGCCGGCGTGGCTCGCGGTGGAGAGGGCTTCGTCGGTGAAGCTGGTGCGCCGGGCGACGTGGGCGGTGGACAGGCCGGTCTCCGCGGAGTCCTGGACCTCGTGGTGCGAGGCTTCGGCGCGGGCGTGGTCGCGCGTCTCGCGCACCGTCAGCACGGACAGGCCCAGCGCGAGGGCGGCGTAGGCGGCGCCGAGGAAGAACGGTTCGGGTCGGAGCCCGGCGTGCGCGGCGATCGCGCCGGTGGCCATCGCGGTCGCCGCGAGCGCCCCATAGCCGGCGGCCTCGTTGAAGCCCATCGCCAACCCGCGCCGTGCGGGGCCGACGAGGTCGATCTTCATGATGACGGTGGTGGACCAGGCCAGGCCCTGGTTGATGCCGAGCAGCACGTTCGCGGCGACGATCCAGGCCCAGGACGGACCCCAGGCCAGCATGGCCGGGATGGGCAGGGCGATCAGCCATCCGGCGACCAGCACCGGCTTGCGACCGTAACGGTCAGACAGCGTGCCGGCGAAGAAGTTGGTGACGGCCTTGGTGGTGCCGAAAGCCACGATGTAGGTCAGCGCCGCGGTGTAGGCGGACAGGTGGAAGGTGCGTTCGGCGAGCAGCGGGAGCACGGTGCGCTCCTGGCCGAGCATGCCGCCGACGAGAGCGTTGACCGCGACTAGCAGGCTGAACTGGGCGAGGTTGGCGTGCAGGCCGAGCCGCACGCCGACGCCGCCCGCCGCGGGTGACGTGGCCGGGATGCTCACGCGCCTCGTTCGAGGTTGCGGCCGGTGGACGCGGCCCAGTCGTCCGGCCCGCCGTCGAGTACAGCGAGATCACGGCGGCCGGCGCGTTGCAGCAGACTGGCCGCGGTCATCGCGCGCTCGCCGCGCCCGCAGAACACGACGGCATGCTCGGGTACGTCGCCGGCGAGGGCGGGCAGGTCGCCGAGTTCGATGTTGACCGCACCGGGAATGTGCCCGGCGGCATGTTCGGTCGTCTGCCGGATGTCGAGCATCGGTCGGGCGGCGACGCGGTCGGGTGCGATCAGTTCGATGCGCTCCTGCGGGCCGCCGTGGGCGGTCCACGCGTCCATGCCGCCGTCGAGGCGCCCAGCGAGCCGCTCGTAGCCGATCTTGAGGGCCTGCCACGCGACGTCGGCGCTGTCCTGCCCCGCGCCGAGGACGAAGACCAGCGGGGCGTCGTCGGGCAGTAGCCAGCCCAGCCAGGTGGCGAACTGGTCGCGTTGGGGGATGGAGACCGCGCCCGGGATGTGCCCGGCGGCGAATTCGCCCACCGGGCGCACGTCCACGACCTGTGCGCCTTGGCCCAGCAGCCCGCGCACCTCGGCGGCGCTGAGCGGGGCGAGCCCTGACGTGCCGGTGAGGATTGTCGGGCCGCGGCGGTTGATCTCGGCCAGCCGGTCGAAATAGGCGGGGTAGGAACCCAGACTGCCGAGCAACTGCTGGACGAATGCGTCCTCGTCGGGCGCGGCGAGCAGCGCGTTGGCCCGCTTCTGGGCGCCGATGGTGGTGGTGCGCTCGGCGCCGGGCGGCGCCGAGCAGAAGGATCCGGCGCCGTGGGTGGGCCACACGGCCGTCTCGTCCGGCAACCTGGCCAGTCGCTGCAGTGAGCGGTACTGAGCGCGGGCCAGCTCGTCGGTGCGCTCGGTGCCGAGCAGGTCGGTGCGGGCGGCCGCGCCGACGAGGAGGGAGCCGCCAGTGAACACTCCCAACTCCCGGTCCCCGTCCAGGAGCAGGAAGGATAGGTGCTCGTCGGTGTGCCCCGGCGTGGCCAACGCCCGCAGCGTCAGCCCGCCAAGGTCGATCTCATCGCCATCGGCCAGCGGAGTGTGTGGGAAGGCCCGGCGGCCGGCGGCGGAGGCCAGCACCGTCGTGCCGTCATCGGCGGCGAGCTGCAACGCGCCGGTGAGGAAATCGGCGTGCAGGTGGGTGTCGGCGACGAAGGCCACGGCCAAGCCGCGCCGGTCGGCCTCGGCACGCAAGGTGCGCAGGTCCCGGCTCACGTCCACGGCCAAGGCCCGCCCGTCGCCGAGGTCGACCAGGTACGAGCTGTTGCCCAGCCCCGAATCGACCAGCGGGATCAGGTGATCCTCCGCGAAACCCACCGCGTCCTCCACTAGCGCCGACGCAGCCGGCGTCAGGCTCTACACTATTCCATGGATCAATGGAGGATACTATGGGAGACCCGGCACGCAAGGCCGCACTCTTCGAGACGCTCGCCCGGACCGCCAAGGCGCTGGCCAACGGCAAGCGACTGGAGCTGCTCGATCTGCTCGCCCAGGGCGAGCGCAGCGTCGAGGCGCTGGCGAACGCGGCCGGGCTGAACCTGACCACTGCCTCGGCGCACCTGCAGACGCTCAAGCAGGCCGGGCTGGTCAGCGCTCGCCGCGACGGGGTGCGCATCCACTACGGCCTCGCCGGGACCGATGTCGCCGCACTGTACGTGCAGTTGCAGCAGGTCGCCCGCAGCCGCCTCGCCGACGCCGGCGCAGCCCGCGCCGCCTACCTCGGCGCGGATGACACCGAGCACCTCACCCGCGACGAGCTGCTGGAACGCGTTGCCGCGGGCACGGCAACCGTCATCGACGTGCGACCGGTCGAGGAGTACGCGGCCGCCCACATCCCCGGCGCGCTCTCCGTGCCCCTGGAGGAACTCGAGGCCCGCCTGGCACAGCTGCCCGCCGACACCGAGATCGTCGCCTACTGCCGCGGCGCCAACTGCGTGCTCGCCCACGACGCGACCCGCCTGCTCAACGCCCGCGGCCACCGCGCCGCCCGTCTGGCCGACGGCATGCTCGAGTGGCGCCTCGCCGAGCTGCCCGTCGAAACGGGCACCCCATGACCCCGGCCGGTGCCCGGCCGATCTACCTGGACTACCAGGCCACCACGCCGGTCGATCCGCGCGTGGTCGAGGCCATGCTGCCCTACCTGACCACCGAGTACGGCAACCCGTCCAGCTCTCACGCTTACGGACGTGCCGCGGCCAAGGCGGTCGGGGCGGCCCGCGCTCAGGTCGCCGCGCTCATCGGCGCACGCACACCGGAGGAGATCGTCTTCACCTCCTCCGGCACGGAGAGCAACCACCTGGCGCTCACCGGGGTCGCTCACGCGGCGCGCGCCGCCGACCGCGGTCGGCACGTCATCACCACCACAGTCGAGCACCCGGCGACCCAGGCCCCCTGCCACCAGCTGACCGCGGCCGGGTTCCAGGTCACCTGCCTGCCCGTCGGCAGCGACGGCCGCCTCGCGCCCGCCGACCTCGAACGTGCCCTGCAACCGGACACCGTGCTGGTCTCCGTGATGCACGCCAACAACGAGATCGGCACCCTGCAGCCGTTGACTGACATCGCCGAGCTCACCCGCGAGCGCGGCATCCTGCTGCACACCGACGCCGCCCAGAGCCCGGCCACCGTCCGGGTCGACGTCGATGACCTCGGCGTGGACCTGCTCACCCTCGTCGGGCACAAGATGTACGCGCCCAAGGGCGTCGCCGCCCTCTTCATCCGCCGCGGCACCCCGCCACTCGTGCCCCAACTCGTCGGCGGCGGACAGGAGCACGGCCTACGCGCGGCCACCGAGAACGTGCCGGGCATCGTCGCCCTCGGTGCCGCCGCCGCGATCGCCCACGCCGAACACAACGCCGACGCGGCCCGCATCCTGCGCCTGCGCGAACGGCTGCTCGACGAGCTGACCGTCGCGCTGCCCGGGCTACGGGTCAACGGATCGCTAGCGCACCGCCTGCCCGGCAACCTCAGCCTGACCATCCCGCACGTCACCTCCGAGCAGATGATGGCCGCCGCCCCTGACCTCGCGTTCTCCGCCGGCGCTGCCTGCCACAGCGGGGACACCACACCCTCACCGGTGCTCACCGCCGTCGGACTCACCCCGGACCAGGCGGCCCGCACCATCCGCCTCGGCATCGGCCGCTACACCAGCGACACCGACATCACCACCGCGCTCGACCAACTCATCACCGCCGCACGACACCCCGCCGGCTGACCCGACCCGCGCCGCGACGCCATGCTGCTGGCCCGGGGCCACCCGCGGACCCGCTCGACGATGTCAGCGCGCGAGATCACGAGGCATCCACCGGGCTGAGCTCGACGTTCACGCGCAGGCCCCAGCGCCGCACGATCCGGCCACGAGCGCTATTGACCGGGTCGAGGGTGGTCAGGCCCGCACTGCGCCGATCCAGGCACGCCGAGATCAGCGAGTCGGCTGCAACACCGGCCGGGACCTCGCGCGTCTCGAGGAGGTAGCCGAGCCGCTTGAAGATCGTGCGGTTGCCCAGGCGGTCGCCGTAGCCGGTCAAGACCTCGTCGTCGCGGCTATTGCTGACCAGGTACTCGT
>DASXRB010000305.1:0-2674 GCA_036506875.1 Kribbellaceae bacterium
CATTTACCACTCACGGGGCGTTAGCCAGGTGGCGGCGGCGCGGGTTCGCAGATGATCTTTGGAATGGGGTTGTAGACGACGGTTCTTGAGGTGCGCTTGAGCTCCACGCCGGTGCGTGCGTCGCGGACCACCCTGGTGTTCGTGACGGTGAAGCCCTGCGCGCCGGTGCCCGCGGTGCACGGCTCGCCGTGCGGAATGGTGACGGTTTCCGGCTCGGTAAAGTTGGTGCGTGCGCCGGTGATCGACTCCACGTCGTAGTTCTTGGTGCCCCAGATCCGGACCGTGATCGTCGTCGGGGTCCACATCGTCTCGATCAGCGCGCCGGTCGGCGCGTCGTTTCGGAACGCAAGGTCGATCGCACCCTCGAAGACCGTGGCCTCGCGGCCCTCGGGATAGCGGCTGATGTAAAAGCTGTGCTCCTTGTGGGTTATGTCGGTCATCCCGGCGAAGTACGAGGCGTTGTACAGGGTGGTCGCGAACTGCGAGCACCCGCCGCCGATCGCGCGCGATGGCCGGCCCTTCTCGATGATGCCGGCCTCGATGTAGCCCTGCGCGGTACCGCGCGGGCCGGTGTAGCCGTTGAGGCTGAACGTCTCGCCCGGCTTGATCAGCGCGCCGTTGACCTCGGCCGCGATCGTGCGGATGTTCACCCCGGAGTCGGTCGCGAAGCCGCGTGTGGTGAACTCGCCGATCACCTCCCGAATGCCGAGCCGGCGGGCCTGCTCGGTGGTGAACTTCGCCGGCTGGTGGTCGTAGACCGCGGCCAGCGACCGGTCCGCGGTCCCGCGGAGTACGTCCGGCAGACCAGCCAGGCTCTTGCCCCAGTCGATGCCGTGGCCGTCCACCGACGGCTTGACGACCGGCCGCCCGCCCTCGATGACGACAGTGGCGTCCGTGCCCGGCTGCTCGGTCGTCGCCAGCTGTGGACGCAGTGCCGCGACGATCTTGTCGTTGTCGTACTTGGGCGTGAGCGTGCCGTCCTGGGCGGCCTCGAAGCTGAGCGCACCGGCGATCACGTCCGGGGTCAGGGTGGCGTCGGCGCCATCGCCGGTGACCACGACCGGCCCGGACACCGCCGGGCGGGCGACGCCGTCCAGGGCGGCGCGGACGCTCTCCGGCGTGGTACGCACCGGGCTGCTGGTCACCGGCAGCTCGACGGTGCCGCCGCCGGCCCAGTCGGCCTCCAGCGCGTTGACCGCCCGTGGCACGTCGAGGAGCTGCCCTGGCCGCGGGTCGACCGGCACCGGGTCGGCGCCCTCGAAGCGGATGGTGCCCTCGGTGGACTCCCGGTCGGTCGTGGCCCGCAACGCCTCGACGGCTGCGGTGAGCATGGCCCGGTCGGTGCTGGTGACGGTGCCGACCTCCCGGCCGGTGAACAGTGAGCGCAGCCGGGTGACCGGGTTGAGCGGTTGGTCGCCGGCCCGGTCCAGTGTGGCCGACCAGTCCAGCTGCAGTCCGGCGGCGGCCGGGTCGACGGTGGCCCGCACGTCGCCGGCCTGCACTTCGACCGGCCGGGACAGGCGCGGCGTGAGTTCGGTGCGCAGCCGCTGCTCGGCGGCCGCCCGGTCAAGGCCGCCGACCGGCACACCGGCCACCGTGGTGCCGCGCGGCACGTCGCCGCTGGCCAGCGCCAGCTCGGCGCCGTACAACAGTGCTAGTACCCCGAACGCGATCAAGCCGGCCAGCGCGGTGCGGCGCACGAGCACCCGTCGCGGTCCCTGACCGCGGTCGTCCGCTGCATCGTGCTGACCCTGCTGGTCCGGTGGTGACCCGTCGTCACCGCCCGACGGCTGAGCGCTGGGTGGTCGGCCCTCGGCCGGCGAGTAGACGCCATCCGGCGGCGCCTGCATGGGCCCGTCCGGGGTGTCCAGGTAGTCGATGTGCGCCGAATGGGGTGCCGTCGGCGGGTCCGGCTCGACCGTCGGCCACTTCCAGGTCGGGATGACGACGGTCTGCTCCGAACTCGTCTGGTCGCCCTGCTGATCAGCCACCGGCAGTTGCTCCGCTCACAAGTACAGACCCGTGCCGTGCTCGGTGCGCTCGCTGGCGACCGCATGCAGGTCCCGCTCGCGCATCACCAGGAATGCCTGACCCTGCACCTCGACCTCGAACGGGGCCTCCGGGTCGTACAGCACCCGATCACCGACCTTGACCGTCCGCACATGGTTGCCGACGCCGTACACCTCACCCCAGATAAGGCGCTTGGCCACCTGCGCCGTTGCCGGAATCACGATCCCGCCGCTGCTGCGCCGCTCGCCGTCCTCCCGCGACACCCTGACCATCACCCGGTCGTGCAGCATCTGAATCTCGAGTTTCGGATCGCCAGCCACCTGATGAGCCTACGTGGTGACGCAGCGTACACACCCACACACCCGTCCGCTGGAGCGGGCTGCCGCCAAACGTGCCACCAAACGTGCCGCCAAGAGTGCCGCCGGGGGCGCCGCCGCCGCGACGACGTGACCTTGTCCCCATCCTATTTGGGGAATGTCACATCGTCGCGGTACCGCCGCCGGCCTCGGCAAGCCTTGTCTGGAGGAAAGCGCGCTCGGCGGGGGTGCCGGCCAGATCGATGGCGCGGCGGTAGGCGTCGGCGGCCTGGTCGGGGCGGCCCAGGCGGCGCAGCAGGTCGGCGCGGGTGGCGTGCACCAGGTGCGAGCGGTCGAGCGCGGTGGCC
>DASXRB010000306.1:0-2437 GCA_036506875.1 Kribbellaceae bacterium
CGGACCAGGAGTAGGAGTAGGGCTGGTGCCGCAGTCCGGCGACGGCGAGCCGACAAACCGCGTCGACCTCACTGGACAGCATCGCCAGCGAGCGCAGCGCCTCGACGTCACCGGCGGCGACCCGGCGGGCGTAGGCCCGCAGGATCCTGCGCACGAACGCGTCGAACTCACGGTTTTCGACGTCCCGCTTGGCGCGCTTGGTGCGGGTGCGCGTCAAGGCAGGCTTGACGGCGTTCTTGCTCATTCGGCGTCACCGCCGACCAGGTCAGCCATCCGGGCGTTCTGCTCGTTGATGGCGCGCAGCGCGTCGTCAAGCTCTTCGGCGGGGACCGCAGCCGCCCGACGCAGCACATAGGTAACGTCGTGCACGGTGCGGCCCCGGGCGTCGTTGAACTCATACGATTCCGAGCCGTCCTCGACCAGCAGGTACCGGTCCAGGTGCAGCACGGCCTCTTCGAAGTCGGCGAAGCCGGGGTCGTCGAAGTGTTGCGCCGGCGCTTCGACGGGTCCGCCGTAGCAGACCATGCCGATCGCGACGACCAGGCACGCTGGAGGCGTGAACACCCCCGACGTGGCGTCGTAGTAGGAGCCCTGAATCCAGCCGTGCCGCTCCAGGTAGAGCGCGGCGTTACGCAGGGTCTGCGGAACCGTGCCGGGTGCCTCATCGGCGGCGGCCAGTTCGAGATCGTGCGTCGGCCGGGTCTCGGTCAGAACCTGCCGACCGGCCTCGGTGACGACGTAGCCGTCCGTCGCGTCAGCGCCGGACGCGGCGTCACGCGTGGCCGCCACCTGGGCGTACCAGGCGTCGAGGTCGAAGACCGGGTAGCCGTCCTGGTCGATCCAGCCGGTGTAGCCGGACTCGCGCAGGTCGAAGAACCTGCGGTCGGCCTCGGTTTCCGGCAGGCCGTCGAAGCGGCGGCTGACCGGTTCAGGGGCATGGTTGTTCTGCTGGTGGGTAGGGTTCATCGTGCCGACTCCTTCCGTCGGATGTGGGTTGGTGATGGGGCGGCGGCACCGGTCGCTTTCCAGGGCTTGATTCCGGTGTCGTCCGCTCCGGTCGAGGTGTTCGAACGGTGTGGTTCAGTGCATGTGCTGCATGATGGTGATGCAGCGGTGACCGCCGGCCGCGAGCGCGACGGTCAGGCCGATCACCACGGGCACGGCCAGGACGCCGAGGCCGACGACGGTCCAGATCAGCCAGCCGAGCACGACCAGGGCGGCGAGCAGGGCCAGGGCGAAGACCGCACCGAAGCCGAGCCAGAACCGGCGGACCTTACGGTCGTGATCCGTGATCGCGTGCTGCCGCTGGACGCCGCGGGCGCGCAGCTGCCGCTGCGCCGCGCGGTAGGCGGCGACCTCGGCCGCGGTGTGCAGGATCAGGTCCTGCTGCGGTGCCGGGCCGACGTAGTGGATGATCCTGGTCTGCTGGGCCGGGATCGGGAGTTGACGGGCCATCTGGTGGCCTCCTTCGGGTAGCGGGTTTCGGCCCAGTGGTTCCGGGACGGTCGGGGCGCGTCAGGCCGCCGTCGGGACCGGCCTGAGCACCGGTCGGTCGCCGGTGCGGACGATGGCGCGCAGGTTGGCCGCGTAGGCGGCGATGGCCGCGCAGGTGCGGTCATCCAGGTAGGCGACTTTGACCAGCTCGGGGCCGCCGTTCTCGGCGATCAGCAGACCCGTGCCGGGGCTGTTCGGCGAGATGGTGTTGGCCGACCAACCCTGCGGCGCCCAGCCCTGCCCCAGGACGATGTCCGAGGACGAGTTGGTGGTGCAGCGCCCGGCGAACCGCCACGCGAACAGATCCCGCAGCGAGGTCGGGATGATGTCCGAGGACGGTCGTTGGGTGGCCGCGACGACGATGATGCCGACCGCCCGGCCCCGGGCCACCTGGTCGCGCAGCAGCACGGAGAACTCTTCGCGCTGCGGCTTGGTGCCGACGGTGGCCGAGAAGTAGGCGATCTCATCGATCGCGACCAGGTACGGGGTGAACGCGTCCGCCGGGATGATCTTCCGGCGTTCGCACTCGTCCAGGTAGTCGTAGCGGCGGTCCATCATGATCTGCAGCCGCTTGAGCATGCTCAACGCGGCCTCGATGCTCGGACCGACGAACCCGTCCGCGCACCTGCGCCACTGCCCCAGCTCGACGCGCTTGCCGTCGAACAGGCACAGTCGGCAGTCCAACGACAGGGCCGCGTGCGCGACCACGCCGTTCAACAGACCGGACTTACCGGAACCGGGCTCACCGCCGATCAGCATGTTGCGGTAGATCAGCGGCACCCGCTTGGGCTGGCCGAACTCGTCGATCCCGATGTGCACCGGGTCGAAAATCGACAGGGTCGGGCCGAGCTCGACCGGATCGGAGCCGGTCTCGGCGACCAGGACAGGAGCCACGTCAGCCCTCCGCCCCGGTGCGTCCGTCGCCCGGGGTGCCGTCGTCGAC
>DASXRB010000307.1:0-3114 GCA_036506875.1 Kribbellaceae bacterium
CCGGTGGCCGGCGCCTGGGCGCTGCGGATCACCGACGCCGCCCGGGTCGACGTCGGCACCCTGGACCACTGGTCGATCGAGATCACCACCGGCACCTGAAATCCGGTCGGCAGTCTCCGCCGCCGGCGCTACCGTCGGCGCGGCAGGCGTGGTACGACGACGTCGCGCTGATCGCGCGGTGGACGCGGGACTTCGAGACCGAGGCCGGGCTGCGCGCGACAGGGACAACGAGGACTGGGCGGAGCGGCACGTGGCGGCCGGGCTGGCCTGGCTGTGGGACGACGGCGGTACGACGGTCGCCGGGGCGAGCCGGATCGGACCTGTCTACACCCCGCCCGCGATGCGCGGCCGTGGGTACGCCGGGGCGCTGACGGCGCACGTCTCGCGGATGGTCCTGGACGAGGGCGCGCTGGCCTGCCTCTACACCGACCTGGCCAACCCGACCTCGAACCGGCTCTACGCCGCGATCGCGTACGAGCCGGTCGCGGACTTCACCCGGTACCTGCTGCGCCCGGGAAAACCACCGGACAGGCCCGGCGCGGCCGGTTAGCGTCTGGTCGCATGAAGGTCGGGCTGACGAACGACGCCGCCGAGTTCCGGGCGCAGGTCTTCGAGGACCTCCGGGCGGACCCGGTGCTCAACACCGTCATGCTCGGGGCTGTTGCGTCCTGGGCCGACGGCACGCTGTCCGGTCCGCGCCCGGCGACCTTCGCCAGGCTTCTGGACGACGACGGAACGCTGCTCGCCACCGCGATGCGTACTCCGCCGTACCAGATCGGGCTGATGGCGCGCACCTCGCCGGAGCACGCGGTGCTGCTGGCCGACACGCTGGTCACCGAGTGCGGCGACGCGACCGGTGTACACGGCAGTGCTGAGGCGGCCGCCGCGTTCGCCGAGCGCTGGCAGTCGCTCACCGGTCGCGGATCGACGCCGCACCTGCGCTCCCGGCTGTACCGGCTCGGCACGCTGACCGTGCCGGCAGCGGACGGCGTCGCGCGAGCCGCCGGCGAGGACGACCTGCCGATGGCACGGGACTGGTACGCCGACGCCGTCCGGGTCCTCGGCGAGCCGGCCACACCTGAGCAGGTCGAGCAGACCATGCGCGCCAAGATCGCCGAAGGCACCTTGTGGTTCTGGTACGACGGCGACAGGCCGGTGAGCATGGTCGGCTACCGCGAGCCGCAGTACGGTGTCTCGCGAGTCGGGCCGGTGTTCACCCCGGAGGAGTTCCGCAACCGCGGGTACGCCAGCGCGCTGACGGCGCACGTCTCGCGGGTGATCCGCGATTCCGGCGCGGATGCCTGCCTGTTCACGGACCTGGCCAATCCGACGTCCAACAAGATCTACGCCGCGATCGGCTACGAGCCTGTTGCAGACTTCGTGGCATATCGCTTCGCGGTGTAACAATCGTCATGCTGTGCGCCGAAACCCCTTGTAATACGGCAATCCGTGGTCTCGGATAGCCCACAGAAATAGGGGCGCAGGGCAACCATTGGTGGCCCCGATGGGACTAACGTCTGCCTGTGCGAGTCGAGCTGATACCTGGTCCGGCCAGTTTCCGGGACCTGGTCTTCCCGTTCATGACGTGCGATCCACTCCGCAACATCGCCGTACTCAGCGTGCTCGAGCGCAGGGTCGAGGTGGGCGGGTCGGAGTCCGACCGCTACCTCGCGGTCCTCGACGACTCCGGTGTCGTGATCGGAGCCGCCATCGTGGTGGGGACGTACGCCTACCTCGGCGAGCTGCGGGCCGACCTCGCCGGCCCGGTGGCGCGGGCGATCGCCTGCACCGCACCGACGACCTCCCGGGTCGAAGGCGTGCCGGGCGCCGTGCACGCCTTCGTCGCGAACTGGCGGGACCTGTGCGGCCGGGAGTTCCGGCTGACGGTCTCGAAACGGCTGCACCGCCTCGACCATCTGGTACCGCACCACGCGGTCGGCACGCCGCGGCTGGCGATGCCGGCCGACCACCAGCTGTGCGTGCGGTGGTCGGTCGCGTTCGATGCCGATGTCGGTGAGCCGCCGGCCGACCGCGCGCCGGGGGTACGGCGGTCGATCGAGGCCCGGCAGCTGTGGCTGTGGGAGGTCGGCGGCGAACCGGTCAGCATGGTCGGGCACATCGCCGCGATCGCCGGGGTCGGCCGGGTCGGCCCGGTCTACACCCCGCCGGAGCACCGCAGCCGCGGCTACGCCAGCGCCCTGACCACGCACGTCACCAAGAAGCTCGTCGACCACGGCTTCGACGCCTGCCTCTACACCGACCTGTCGAACCCCACGTCGAACAAGGTCTACGCCGCGATCGGCTACCGCCCTGTCGCCGACCTGCTGCGGTTCGAGCTCACCACCCCCTGAACCGCACCCCGGGGTGTTCTGCATGCCGCCCCGGGGTTCCCTGCCCCGGGAATTCGCCGAGCGGGCAACCCCGGGGTGTTCTGCATGCCGCCCCGGGGTTCCCTGACCCGGGAATTCGCCGAGCGGGCAACCCCGGGGTCGCGAGCAGGATGCCCCAGGTCAGCTGATCCGGTGTGACTCGCCGGGTTTGAGCGGGTGGTAGGGCTTGCCGCCGTGGCCGCCGATCCAGTTGGTGACGATCAGCTGGCCGTAGTCGCTGATGATCGCGTCGTGGATGCCGACGGTCTGCACGGCGTCGACCGCGCGGACGTACTCGATCGCCTGCGCCATCACGTGCCACGGCCCGGCCAGCGGCACCAGGTTGGTGTGCACCGCGCGGTCCGGACGGGTGAACGAGTCGCCCGGGTGGAACACCGCGTCCTCCACCAGGTAGGCGGTGTTCGCGCACGGAACACCGATCTCCGGCAGGATGATCGCGTGGTCGTTGCCGTAGGCACGCACCGCGAAGCCAGCGGCCTCGAACGCCTGCCCGCCCTCGACCACCGTCACCCGGTCGCCCAGCGCGGACAGCTGTGCCGCACAGCCGGCATTGGTCCAGACCGGGACCTCCAGGCCGGCCAGCAGCTCGGCGTTCACGTGGTCGGCGTGCTCGTGCGTCACCAGTACGGCGTCGGCGCCGTCGAGCGCCTCCGGCTCGGACCACACGCCCGGGTCGATGACCAGGACCTTGCCGTCCTTGTCCAGCCGAACACACGCATGACCG
>DASXRB010000308.1:0-6965 GCA_036506875.1 Kribbellaceae bacterium
CGATCCGGAACTGATCTGGCGGGCCGTGCTGTCCAGAGACACCTACCTGGTTCAACGGGGCCGCCTCACCGAATGCGTCGAGATGACAGCGGACTTCCTTCCCTTCGCCCTCGACCTCGGCGCGTTGTCGGTGGCGGTCTTCACCGCCGGGGTACTGGCGCACGACCTTCTGATACTGGGGCGCTTCTCCGAGAGCGCTGACGTCATCCGGGAAGGTCTGTCGTTAGCCGGGTTGCCGATCGCGCACGCGAAGGTGCGGTTGAGCGCGGCCACGCTGTCGCTGCGGCGAGGAAACCCGGAGGTCGCGGCGATGCATCTGCAGCGGGCGGCGGAGCTGATACCGGGTCTCGAGATCCGTCCCGGTCTGGCGGCTCCGGCCGTCCTGGCGGAGTACCTGCTCATGACAGGCCAAGCCGAGCGAGCCCTCGATCTCTCGCGAAGGCTCATCGGCGAGTTCGCCGAGTTCGCCGATCCCCGCGAGGTGGATGAGACGCTCATGTGGGGTGCACGGGCTGCTGCCAACCTGGCCGAGTCCGGGCGAGACCGGCGCGACAGCGACGGCGTCAGGGACGCGCGGGCGCAGTTCGACGACCTAGTCGCGTTGCGCCGGAGCCTGCTGCCCCCGCCCTTCGACGTCGTCACACAGGAGGACCTGATCCAGCCGGCGATGAGGGCGCTGTTCACGGCCGAGGAGGCACGCTGCAGGTGGGAGACCGGCACGTCTGCCGTGTGGAGCGAGGCCGTCGGTCGGTGTCACGCGGCGGGGATGCGCTGGGAGGAAGCCGTCGCGTCGTGGCGGCTGGCACAGGCCCTACTCGACGAACGAGCCGCGCGGGCGCTCATCGCAGTACCGCTGAGGTCGGTGTACCGCTTCGCCGTCGAGGTCGGCTCGCTGCCCTTGCGACGCGAGGCCGAGACACTGGCCACGCTGGGCAAGATCCCGCTCGACGAGCCGACGGTCCCACCACCCGATGAGCCCCCGCCGCCGTTCGGTTCCCTGACGAAGCGCGAGCAGGAGGTGCTCGCCCATCTCGTCTCGGGCCGGACGTACGCCGAGATCGCCGCCGCGCTGTTCATCAGTGAGAAGACGGTCAGCGTGCACGTGTCGAACCTGTTGCGCAAGACCGGGACGTCGTCGCGCCGTGAGGTGTCCGCCCTCGCCATCCGGCTCGGCCAGTCTTCAGGCGGGGGCGCCTGAGCCGCCGGTCACCAGGGACTCGATGGCGCGACGGGCCGCGCGATCGCCGGACGACGGGTGGCCGACGGCCATGCCGTACAGCACGATCTCGGACTCGGCGTCGATGCCCAGCAGGTCGGACAGCTCGTCGTCGAAGAACCCGCCGAGGTTGACCGCGCCGAGACCGAGTCCGGACGCGGCGAGCACGACGTTCTGCGCCACGTGTCCCGCCTCCAGGAGCAGATAGCGGTAGCCACGGTCGCCGTACTTGCCCAGGCTGCGCCGGCAGACCGCGGACAGCACCAGTACGGCGGCGGCCTCGGCCGCCCAGCGCTGGCCCATGAACAGGTAGCCGACCAGCGCGGCCGGCACGGCACCGCCGCGCACCTGCTCCAAGCCCTCCGCGTACGGCACGTAGTGGTAGACCCCGGGCGGCAGGCCGTCCACCGCGCGCGCCAGCAAGCTCACCTCGAGCGGATACAGCCCGCCGGCGGACGGCACCGCCCGGTCGACCAGGTACACCGACTGCTCGTCCGGACCCGCGGTGACGCCGTAGCCGGTCCAGAGCAGCGTGGCCAGCTCCGCGATGCCGATCGGCCGATCGCTGAACGCGCGGCACGACACACGGTCGCGCACCAGGTCATCCAGTGCACCTGGGACCGGTATCCCGGCCGGCAGCGGGAACCACGCCGCCACCGGATCCTCGCGTCCCGGCTCCGGTGGCGGCGCGGGTCCCTCCGGGGTGCTCAGCGGCAGCCGGACGGTTCCGCGGTGGAAGCTCCACGCCAGCGGCTGTGCCGCGCGGAAGCCGGTGGGTTCGGTGATCATGTGTCGTCCTCACGCCAGCGGGTGCGGGTCGAGGTTCAGGTCCTCCAGCCGTGCCGGACCCGGCCGCAGCCCGATCCGGCCCGGCATCTCCAGCAGCCTGGTGCCGCCGAGCCGAGCCTGGTGCGCGCCGAACCAGATCGGCACGAAGCCCGGCACCACGCCGCGTACCACGCGCACTCCGAGGCCGGCGACGTCCGGGGGCGTGACGTCCACGAGGAGCACGTCACCGGCCACCGCGGCCAGCGAACGGGTCAGCGCGCCGAGGTCGTCGTTGCCCTCAGCAACCATCGGTGTCGTCGGGTGCGGCCACGGCTCGCGGGGGGCCTCGCGGAGGAAACGCATCCCGGCGGCCGCCGCGGAAGGGTCGGCGTACAGCAGGTCGTGGTCGGTCAGCGTCGCGACCTCGGCCGGCGCGGCCGCGAGCTCCGCCATCCGGGCCCGGACCCCGGGCAGCCGCACTCGGCCGCACAACGCCGGCCGGGCCTGCCCGACCTCGAGCACCGCAGACCGTGCGGCGGCGACCGGGTCCAGCGCGGCCGCCACGCCGATGACCGCCGCAGGCGCCCGCTCCGACCAGGCGACAGCCAGTACGACGAACGTCGACGTGTCGGACGGCAGCAGGTACACGGCCAGCTCCGTACCGCGCCGTGCGTACGCCGCGGCCAGCGCGCGAGTCTGGTCGTCCGGGATGTCCGCGCCGGCGACACAACGCCCCGGCAGCCGGTGCGACCACGCGATCAGGAACGCGTCCCGTTCGATGACCTCGAGCAGCGCCCGCAGCGTGGCACGGGTCAGGTCCGGACCGGCCGCGAACCCGTTCGACGTCGCGGGGAACAGCGCGGCCACGGCCGATGGCTCATAGCCGAGATGCGCCGCCAGCAACGGGATCCAGACCTCGTCCCCGGTCACCAGCGAGCGCGCCGGCACCCACTCCAGCTCGGTCTCCGGCCGCCATGGCTGGTACGGCAGGGAGTCGTACTGGTGGTCGGCGAACAGCACCAGGTCGCGCGGATGCAGCGCGGGCCGGCCGAGACCGTCGTACCTGGCGCTGATCGTGCGCTCGGGACGCCACGTCATCGCGGCGTACCGCTCGAGTGCCTCACCGAGCGCACCGTCGCGCGCCTGCCGCCGGGTCCAGCCCTTGCCGAAGCACTGCACGAACGCGTCGCCGTCGCCGCGGAAGCGGGCGTTCGCCAGCTCGGCTCGGACGACGTACGGCTTCTCGGGCTCGGTGGTGCTCGTGGACACCGGCTCGAGCGCGCGGACCACCCCGCACACGGAGTCGACCGCGCGCCGGGCTATGCGGTCGAAATCGGCAGGCCCTGTTCCGTGCTGGGACCGGCCGCCCGCGGCCGGCGAGCTTTTTTTGCGCACGCCGGGCAGTCCGGACGTGGCAGTACGGGGTGCAGGGCCTCGGCGCCGCCCAGGGCGTCCAGGCTGAGCACACCACCGACCAGCCGCGGCTGCGCGATCCGCAAGGTCAGCGCGAACAGTTCCGCCAGCACTGCGCCGGTGACCATCGGCAGCAGCGCCGGCGGCATCGGTCTCGCCGGGTCCGGCGACCGGCGGGCGTCCATCACCTCCTCGAGCGCCATCGTCGCGGCGAAGTCGTCCGCGCAGGCCAGCGCGCGCATCCGCCAGCACAGGTAGCACGGGCCCTCACCGGGGAGGACGAGCGGGCCGACGGTCGCCCGGGCGCCGCGCAGCTCGACATGCAAAACCGGCACCCCGGACTCCAGCCCGGCAGCGTTGACCCAGGTGTGGAGCACCGGGAGGGCGCCGTCGCCGGCCGCGATGACGAGGTCGGTACCGGTCAGCAGCGCCGGCAGCTCGTCACGCTGTCGCGGGTACCGCGCCCGCACCACGTGCTCCGGCTGGAGCTGCGCGGTAGTAAGTGCCGCGGCAACGGCACCGGTGACATCGGCCTGCCCGATCAGTACGACGCGGAGCGCGCCCAGCCGGGCGGCGAGCGCCGTCCGCTCGCGACCGGACGACGTCACCGTGCCCAGCCAGCGCGGTACCTCGGCGTCCGTCTCCACCAGGACACCGGCGTCGAGCAGCAGGTGAAGCAGCCGTTCGATCTCGGCGGCCGGCAGGTCGGACAGCTCGTCACGCAGCTCCGCCCGAGACCGCGGCCGGCCCAGCGCCGGCAGGATCCGCTCCCGCACCACGCTCGCGACGCCGCCCTCCAGCCGCAGCGTGGCCGATGCTGTCCGGACGACCAGGTCGCCTTCGGTCGCATCCGGTCCGGCGCCGACGGACGACGCGACCTCCAGGTCGGATGCCGGCGCGATCAACGGTTCGGTCCGCGCCGGCTCCGGGGTCATCGACCCAGCGCCGCGAACCGCCGGACAGCGCCGGCCTCCCGCCCGCCGGCACTGTGCGACGCGCGGCGGAGCTCAGGGCTGTACGCGCCTGGAGCGGAGCACTTCGGACCTGAGAAGATGGAGCACCTCGGCACCGGGGCCGGGTGCGTGGGACCCGGGAAGGAGGCCAGAGCCTCTTCGACCCGGCTGATCATCGCGGTCAGGTCGTCGTCGCTGAGCTCCCCGAGGTCCACACCGGTCGTCGCCTTCAGAAGCCTTTCGATCTTGACGACCCGGCCTCGAAGTTCATTGAACTCCTCGTTCTCCGTCATCGCTCCCCCTCCCGGAAGCCAGGCGGCGCGGGTGCGGTGGGTGATTCCCCCGCCGACTCTCGACTCCCCCCTGCGGCATCCCCGCCACGAACCGGCCGCCCCTGGCCGATCTACGTCGAGTATCGGCCCGTGTCAGCAAGGCCGACAAGGCTTCGCGTGAGGGGGTCGCACTACCACCCGATGAGCGTGAGCCAGGTGCCCTGCGACGGCCGGGCCGGGCCGGTGGCGAGCAGCCTCAGCGGGGCGGCGTACAGGCCCTTGCGGCCGTCGGCGGTGTAGAAGCCGGGGCCGACGCAGCCGTCGTACTCGACCCAGAGCTCACGCAGGCCGGCCTTGGTCGTGAAGCGCACGACGATCGCCTCACGCGGGTAGTCGGCGGCCGATGTGCAGGTCGGCGCCGGCAACGCGGGGTTGTCCGCGGGCAGGGCGCGGATCGCGGCCAGCACCTCGGTCGCGCGGTTCGCGTCGAGATGTACGGCGCCGAGCAGCGGTGTCGTGGCCGGCGGGCTGGCGCTGAGGACCGCCCGCGACGGGGCCGTCCGGTAGCGGCACACCCACGCGCCGGTGACCACGGCGTCGAGCGTGACGCCGTTGCCCGGCGCGCGGTAGTCGCCCGTCCGCAGCAGCGGGTGGTCCGCTGGGCAGGGGGCACCGCCGGACGCCGGCTGCGGGCGCTCGGTGCCCTTGCCCGCGTACGCCGGCCCAGGCCCCTCCCTGGAGTCGGCGCCGTTGGCGGCGGAGCCGGCGGACGTCTCCGCGCCGGTCCGGCCGATCGCGTTCACCAGGCCGCCGCCCACGACCACGGCACAGGCCACGGCGACCGTGCCCACCACGGCCTGCCGACGGCGCCTGACGCGCCGGCGCGCGATACCCGCGAGGTCGCCGGCGCGCGGGGCGTCGGACGCGTGCGCGTGCAGCGCCTGCTCGAGCCGGGAGCCGAAGTCGTCGTCACTCATCGGCGTCCCCCTCCCCGGTCAGCGTCTGCTTCAGCGTGGCCAGCGCACGGTGCACCCGGGACCGCGCGGTCGCCTCCGCACAGTCCAGCACCGCGCCGATCTCGGCGTACGACAGCCCCTCGTAGAACCGCAGCACCACGGCGGCCCGCTGGTGCCGGGGCAGCCCGGCGCACAGCTTCCAGATCGCGTCCGCCTCGGCCCGCTCCTCGGCGCCGTCCGCCGTCGTGAGGTGACCGCGCTCCGGCTCCGCCACGGGCGACTCGCGCCGCCGGAACCGCCGCCACCAGGAGACGTGCGCGTTCACGATCATCCGTCGTACATAGGCGTCCGGGTCGTCCGCGGCCTGGATCCGCGACCACTTCGCGCACGCGGTGGTCAGCGCGTCCTGCACCGCGTCCTCGGCCAGCGTGGCGTCACCGGTCAGGACATAGGCGAACCGCAGCAGCGCGTCGCCACGGCTGCTCACCCAGGTCTCGAAGTCGGCCGCGGCGTTCTCGGCGACCGCGGCGAGGGCCTCCACACCTGCAGGACGCCCTGCGGGCCGGTTGCGTTGCCATCGGTCGGCATCCGTTACGGCGTAGACGCTCATCAGCGCGGCTCCGGGAACAGCCGCGCGGTCGGCGCGTTGCCGGTGAACTGGGCCAGCGGACCGGTCATGAACGCCAGTGCCTCCCGGGTCAGCCGGCGCCGCGACGAGCCGTTGTCGAACCCGTTCAGCTCCGACCCGCCGTACCGGACCCACACCTCGCGGACCCCGCCGGCGGTGCCGAACCGCAGCACGGTCACCTCCTCGCCGTACGTGAGGTCCGCGGTCACCGTCCCCGGCGCGTCCGGTCCGGCTCCCTCCGGCGCCCGCCGGATCGCGTCCAGGATCGCGGCCGCGCGCGCCTCGTCGAAGCGGGCCGACGCGACCAGGCCGGGTACGACGGACCGGTCCAGCCGGATCGCGTACCGGCACGCCGCCAGCCCGGTCACCGGCTCGTCCCAGCCCAGGCCCTGCTGGGGGCGCACGACGCCCGGCTCGCCGGCCAGGTGCGTGACCGGGCAGCCGTTGGCATCGACGGTGTCGATCAGACGGGCGGAGTCGAGGATGTGCCGTCGTACGGCGGGCTGCCGGTGCGTCTGCACCTCGATCTCCACGTTGCCGACCATGGCCCGGTCGCGCACCCAGCCGTCACCGAGTTGGTCGGTTCGCGGCTTCTGGACACCGCCGGCGACAGTCGTCAACCACACGTGCTCGCCCAGCTTGTCGAGCGGGATCCGTCCCGTGCATGCGATCGCCGGCACCGGCCCCGGCCGGCCGATCTCACCGGTACGCTGCCCGCCCACGCACCACGGAGCGCCGCTGACGCCGTAGCGCGTCCAC
>DASXRB010000309.1:0-2860 GCA_036506875.1 Kribbellaceae bacterium
GACGGGTCGACCACGGACGCGACCACCAGTTCGTGCCGGGCGCCCAGCGCTCGGGCGGCCGGCAGCAGGCCGGTGTCGGCCGCCGTGTCGAGGGCGCTGAACAGCACGACGAGGGAGCGCTTGGGCACCCGGCGAAGCACCTCGGCGGCGAGCAGTTGCGGATCGGTCTCGACAAGGGCGGGTTCCAGAGGCGTCAGCGCGGCGACCAGCTTGGGCAGCACGTCGCGCCCGCTAGTCGCGGCCAGCCGGGCCCGGACGGCGATGTCGGCAGCCACGAGGGCGACTCGGTCGCCGGCCCGGGACGCGACGGCGCCGAGCAGCAGGCAGGCGTCCAGCGCCGCATCCAGCCGGGGTTCGTCGCCGAGCCGGGCGGCGGAGGTCCGGCCCGTGTCGACGGCCAACACGATGTGCCGATCGCGTTCGGGTCGCCACGTCCGCACCACCACGTCGCGCGAGCGTGCCGTGGCCCGCCAGTCGATCGCGCGCACGTCGTCGCCGATCACGTAGGCGCGCAGCGAGTCGAACTCGCTGCCCTGCCCGCGCTGGCGCACCAGGACGGCCCCGTCGATCTGGCGCAGCCGCGACAGCTTCTCGGGCAGGAACCGCCGCGACCCGAATGCCGGCAGCACGCGCAGCACGCCGGGCACGGCGACGCGCCGCTGCCGGGCAGCCACGCGCAGCGGCCCGAACGAGCGCACCGTCACCTGCGCGGCGGTCCGCTCGCCGCGTCGACTCGGCAGCAGCGACGTGACGACGCTGCTGCGGTCGCCAGGCGCGACCTCGAGCGGCTGCAGCCGGGGCGTCGCGCCGGCCGAGGGCACCCACGCGTCGCGCACGATCGCGCGGAGCCGCCGCCGGCCGGCGTTGCCTATGTGCAACGTCGCTTTGCTCTGCGTACCCAGGCGCACTGCCGCGCTCGGCTCACGCGACAGCCGCAGGTCGGCGATCCGCGCGGCGAGCAGCAGGTCGACGAGGACGACCGCCGCAAGAAGCCCCGCGAAGGCCAGGGCGGCGGCCGCGGAGACCGCCGCGACGAGCAGACCCAGGGTCGCCAGCGCGATCAGCCGTCCGGTTAAGGCCATGGACTCAGCGCGGTACCGGCACCGAGGCCAGCACCGACTCCAGGACGCCGTCGACCGTCACGCCTTCGAGCTCAGCCTCGGGGCGCAGCGAGATCCGGTGCCGGAACGTCGGGCGGGCCAGCGCCTGCACGTCGTCCGGAGTAACGAACTCACGTCCGGTCAGCCACGCCCACGCGCGCGACGTGGCCAGCAGCGCAGTCGCGCCACGGGGCGACACGCCGAGTGAGACGGCCGGCGCCGACCGCGTCGAGCGAGCCAGCTCGACGATGTAGGCCAGGATCGCCGGGTCGATGTGCATCGAGCGGACCGCCGCGGTGGCGGCCGCCAGGTCGTCGGCCGACGCGACCGCCGACACGCCGGCGGCCGCCAGGTCGCGCGGATCGAAGCCGCCCGCATGCGCGGCCAGAATGCGAACCTCGGTCTCGCGGTCGGGCAGCGGCATCGTCACCTTGACCAGGAACCGGTCCAGCTGCGCCTCGGGCAGCGGGTACGTGCCCTCGTACTCGACCGGGTTCTGGGTGGCGATCACGCAGAACGGATCCGGCAACATGCGCGGCTGGCCCTCGACCGACACCTGGCGCTCCTCCATCGCCTCCAGCAGCGCGGACTGGGTCTTGGGCGGCGTCCGGTTGATCTCGTCGCCGAGCAGCAAGTTCGTGAAGACCGGACCTTCGCGGAACTCGAAGCGTCCCGTCGAGGTGTCATAGATCAGCGAACCGGTGATGTCGCCGGGCATCAGGTCGGCCGTGAACTGGATACGAGTCGCCGTGAGGTCGAGCGCCGCGGCGAGAGTGCGCACCAGCAGCGTCTTGGCCACGCCGGGCACGCCCTCGATCAGGACGTGGCCGCGGCAGAGCAGGCCGATCAGCACGCCGGTGACGGCAGCGTCCTGGCCGACGACAGCCTTGGCCACCTCCGTGCGCAGCCGGTGCAGGCCTTCTCGCGCTGCAGTGTGAGCCTCGGTCACGAGCCGGCCTCCGTTGTGCGCATCGCAGCGAGTACCGCAGGGACAGCGCCTTCGGGCGCTGGATGTGTCAGCACGCAGCGAGGAGCGGAGCGGCCGAGGCGGGCGGGGGGTTCGGTCACGAGGGCGTTCCCTTCCTTCTGGACGGCACGCCGGCCGCCTCTTCCAGTGCATCCAGGCCGGCGGCAAGCCGCAGCAGGTCGGCGTCGTCGCTCGGTGGTGGCCCGCCGAGCTGCTGGGCGACGGCCGCGGGCTCGCGTCCGGTCGCAGGTGCGACCGCGGCGACGACTTCGGGCAACGCCGCCCCGCGTGGCAGGCCGAATCGAGTGATGAGACGCGCCGCCGTCGCCGCCCGCAACGCTGCCGCGGCCCGGTCGCGTGCGCCCGCGCGCCGGTAGAGCCGGCCGTGTCCCTCGACCACCTCGGCCGATCGCACGACGACCGGCAACGGCTCACTGACCACCGGCCCGAACCGCCGCGCCTGCCACAGCACCAGCAAGACGCCCAGGGCGAGCAGCCACACGAACGCGCGCCGCGCCCCACCCGGGAACAGCTGCCAGTAGGTCGGTGCGGCGGTGCCGGTCGCCTCGGTGCCGGGCAGCAGCCACGTGATGTCGTTCGCGGCGCCGTTGTCGGTGATGGCGTTGATGTCGAGCGCGGCCACCCCCGCGTCGCCCACGTGGCGGTTCATCAGCAGCTCGTCCGAGCCCACGACGACCAGGCCGTCGTCGACCACCACGGCGCCGCCGTAGCAGGACTGCGCGCCACCCGAGTACCGGATCGTCCCGTCCGGCAGGTCGACCGTCCCAGCGGC
>DASXRB010000310.1:0-3211 GCA_036506875.1 Kribbellaceae bacterium
CACGGTGTGCGACGGGCGGCTGGAACCCACCTCGGAGCTGCCGTTGCACCTGGCGGTGTACCGGTCGACCGGCGCCGGGGCGGTGGCCCATGCACACGCTCCGGCGTCCATCGCGGTCGGCTGCAGCCACGACGAGCTGCCCCCGGTGCACTACAACACGGTGCTGCTCGGCGGCGTGGTGCGGGTGGCCGAGTACGCCATGTTCGGCTCGGCGCAGCTCGCCGCGAATGTGGCGACCGCGCTGGCCGGCCGGCACGCCGCGATCATGCGCAATCACGGCTCGGTGGCCTGCGGGGACGGGATCGAGCAGGCGTGCGACCGGCTGGAGCTGCTGGAATGGCTCGCGGAGGTGTACTGCCGGGCGGCCGTGCTCGGCCGACCACGGATCCTCGGCGCGGACGAGCTGGCCGCGGTCGGCGCCGAGCTCGCCGCCCGCGGGTACGGCGCGCCGCGCAGCCTGAGTTGACCCGGCCGGCGGTCAGCCCCCGTTCCCGGCCGAGTCGTCTTCCGAGTCGTCTTCCGAGTCGTCTTCCGGCAGCGCGTGGTCCGGCTGGCCCGGCGTCGGGTCGCGGGACAGGTCGACGAGCGGGTGCGGCGCCTCGGCGTCGTCCGGTAGCGCGTGGTCCGGGTGGCCCGGCGTGGGATCGCGGGACAGGTCGATGTGCTGGCGGTCCGGAAACTCGGACGTGGTCTCGGAGTCGGTGGACACCAGGCCCTCCGGAGCTGAGCGGACGGGCATCAAGATCACCGACTACGGTACCACCGGCTCAGCGAACGGCCGGCGCCGAGGCCTCTCGCCACTTGGCGGTGACGGCGCCGAGCACGTCGGTGCTGGTCACCATGCCTACCATCACCCCGCGGCTGACCAGGATCAGGGCGTCGACGTCAGCGTCGATCATCGCGTTCGCCATGGTCTGCAGGCTCGAGCCGGCGGGCACGGACGGGGCCGGCGAGTGGCACAGCTCCTCGGCGGTGAGTTCGGCAGCGCTGCGCCCGGACGCCAGCCCCCGCACCAGGTCAGACTCGGTGAGGATTCCGACGCAGCGCTGGTCGACCACGACTGGGAGGTGGCGGACCTCGTTGCGCCGCATCACGGTGAGGGCGGTGAAGGCGTCCGCGTCCGGGTGCACGGCCACCATTCGGCGACCTGACTGAATCGTCGGATGTTCGGTGGCCGTGGTTCGAGCCGCCGGACTACTACTCATCGTGACCCCCTGCACCGGCCCTGTGGCCGGCGGTGCTCCGTACCGATAGTCCCAGTGTGCACGGTAACCACCTACTACGGACAGCAATCAAATGTCCCCGATGGGTGGGACTTTCGTCCCGAACCGACACCGATCGGCACGTACCGCGCACCATACCAACCGGGGAAGATCGTCGTTAAGTCTGCGGAGGTAGACCGACCGTGCCCGATCAACAGACGCTGAGCCACGCCAGGCTGCTCGACGCCGTGGCGGCGGTCGGCGCCGACCTGGACCTGAGGCCGGTGCTGCGCAGGATCGTCTCCGCCGCCATCGACCTGATCGACGCCAGGTACGGCGCGGTCGGCGTGCTGGCCGAGGACGGCACCGGGCTGGACGAGCTGGTGTACGTCGGGATGGACCAGGCGACCGCGGACGCGATCGGCAAGCCGCCCACCCTCTGCGGTCTGCTCGGCCTGCTGATGGACGAGCCGATCCGGCTGGCGGACGTGACCACGCACCCGCGGGCCGTCGGCTTCCCGCCGGTGCACCCGCCGATGCGCAGCCTCCTCGGCGTGCCGATCCGGGTCAGGGACACTGTTTTCGGAATCCTCTATCTGACCGACAAGCGGTCGGGCAACGAGTTCACCGCAGATGACGAACGCGTCGCGCTCGCGCTGGCCACGACGGCCGGCATTGCGGTGGAGAACGCCAGGCTCTTCGAGCAGAGCCGGTATCGGGAGGAATTGCTGCTGGCCGCATCCGAGGTGACCAGGCTGCTGCTCTCCGGCGCCGAGGACAGCGAGGTCTTCACCCGCATCGCCCAGCACGTCCGAGAGCTCACCCACGCCACCGACGCCGGGGTCATGCTGCCTGCCGACGACGGCACGCTCCGGGTGATGGCCGGGGTCGGCGAGACCATGGGCTCCTCCATCGGGCTGGTCCTGCACCCGGAGAAGACACTCACCGGCCAGGTGTTCCGGGACGGCATCGCGCTCAACCTCAGCGACACCGAAGTCACGGACTACCAGGCGGACAAGCCCGAGCTGCCGACCGTCGGTGCCGCCCTGCTGGCGCCCCTGAGCGCGGCCGGGCACACCAGGGGGGTACTCACCGCGTCCCGGCCGCGCGGCGAGCCCTCGTTCGCCGGCCAGGACCTCGATACCCTGCGCAGCTTCGCTGAGCAGGCCGAGCTGGCCTGCGAGCTGGGCGAGCGGCGCCGGGACAGCGAGGCGCTGTCGCTCTTTGCCGACCGGGACCGGATCGCGCGCAACCTGCACGACCTGGTGATCCAGCGGCTCTTCGCAACGGGCATGGCGCTGCAGGGCGCGGCCAACCTGATCGACGTCGACCCGGCCAACGCCCGCCGGGCGATCGGCCGCGCCGTGGGCGACCTGGACGCGACGATCAAGGAGATCCGTACCACTGTGTTCGCCCTGCAGCAGCCGGTCGACCGGTCCTTGAGCCTGCGTGCCAAGATCCTCGATGTGGTCGACGCCGCGACCGCCACCCTCGGCTTCGCGCCATCCCTGCAGTTCGACGGGCTGGTCGACACCACGGTCGGCGAGCCGGCGGCCGAGCAGTTGCTTGCCGTGCTCCGCGAGGCACTGTCCAACGTGGCACGGCACGCACACGCCACCTCGGTCAGCATTCTGGTGTCGGCCCGCGACCGGCTGGTCCTTCAGATCAGCGACGACGGTATCGGCATGGCCGACGCGTCAGAGCGGCGAAGCGGGCTGGACAACATGGCGGCCAGGGCCGACCAGCTCGGCGGCGAACTCACCATCGGTGCCGGGCAGCCGGGCACGGTGCTGCGCTGGGCGGCGCCGGCCGCGAGCGCCTAACGGTGCTCCCTGCGCAACTCGGTGGCGAGCACGGCGGCCTGGGTGCGGCGCTGCATGCCGAGCTTGGCGAGCAGGCTGGAGACGTTGTTCTTGACCGTCTTCTCCGCGAGGAACAGCCGCTCACCGATCTGCCGGTTCGTCAGCCCCTCAGCGATCAGGACGAGGATCTTGCGCTCCTGCGTGTTG
>DASXRB010000311.1:0-3285 GCA_036506875.1 Kribbellaceae bacterium
CGGCGCAGACGGCGGAGTTCTGCCGGGGCTGAAGGCCGGAGGCTTCGTGACGACGAAGGGGCACCCAGACAACAAGGCGACGCTTGCGGTACTCGTCGCCGGACCAGCGCCCAAGGCATCCGACGGCGTCGACCGTGCCAACGGCGCTTATCTGACGCTCGCTCGCGAGCTTGGTACGCGCGGGAAAGCCGTCGTGCTTGGCGGCCCTGAGTCCTCGGCAGGCGACCGCGGTGTCGTCAACGCACTGCGCAGCAACGACGGACTGGCGAGTTCCGTCTCCTCGGTCGACACGGCCGACACCATCTATGGTCAGATCGCCGTCGTGTACGCCCTGCAGGCCGAGACCAATGGCCAGCCCCCCGGGCAGTACGGCATCTCCGGCACCACCGACGGCCCGCTGCCGCCTCAAGCCACGAGCGGGTGATCAGCTGTAAGCGGGTGTGCACGGCTATGGAATCGATCGCTGTGACTGGTGGTAGCGGGTTAAGACATGGGCGTCTGCCTGGAGTCGCCCGACCTGATCCCGGCTTCCCTGCGCTGCGCTACGGTGATCCATCGAGCCTGCCGGGGCAGCGCGGCGCTGGCGCGGTTGCGTGCCGGTCATGTCATGGAGTTCCGGCACCGGTCAGCCTTCACAGACAGGGGCACGAGAGGGGTGTCGCGATGGGCGTTCGCGGGCGGATCGCCGCGGCGGCGATCGGTGCTGGTACGGCGGCGCTCGCCTATCGCCAGCTGACTCGCACTCCGCCCGGGGGCGATGAGCAGTGGACCCGGGTCAACCACCGCGGGGAGAATGTCACGCTGCTCGAAGGGCCGGCCCTCGTGGCCGCGGCGGGTGTCGCCGCCGCGGTCGTGCCTGGCCTGCCTCGCAGGCTGCGTACGGCCGCCGCGTTCGCGGCCATCGGCGCGGGTGCGCTCGGCGCGTTCGACGACCTCGCCGGATCTAGCGCCTCCCGTGGTCTCAGGGGACACCTCGGCGCGTTGGCCAAGGGAGAGGTCACAACCGGCGCGGTAAAGATCCTGGGGATCGGCGCGACCGGGCTCCTGGCCGGCAGCCTGATTCAGAAGCGACCCCTCGACAAGCTGCTCGCCGGGATCGTGGTCGCCGGGTCCGCCAACGTGATGAACCTGTTCGACCTCCGGCCCGGTCGCGCGATCAAGGTTGGACTGGCCGCAGGGCTGCCCACAGCTATTCGCAGCGGTGCGTCAGGGGTGCTGGCGGCCGGCCCGCTAGGCGCGAGCGCGGCGTTGCTGCCTGCCGACCTCCAGGAGAAGTCCATGCTCGGCGACGCCGGCTCGAACGCGCTCGGTGCCGCGTTGGGGGTGGCTTCGGCGGCACGGTCCGGGCGCATGGGACTGCTGTTGCGAGCGGCGGCCCTGGTCGGACTCACGCTGGCCAGTGAAAAGGTCAGCTTCACGAAGGTCATCGCGGCGACACCGCCGCTCAACGCGCTCGATATGCTCGGCCGCCGTCCACCGGCTCAAGCGCCGGCGCAGCCGCCGGATGGCTGATCCGACCGAGGTCGACGCGGGCCGGCCAGGGCGGCTGCTCGGCGGCATCGCCAGCGGCGCGTTCCTGATCGCCGGGATCACAATCCTCTCCCGGATCGCGGGCTTCGGCCGCATCGTCGTCTTCTCCCGTACGGTCGGCGCCACCTGTGTCGGTGAGGTGTACCAGACGGCCAACGGCGTACCGAACATCGTCTTCGAAGTCGTGGCCGGCGGCGCGCTCGCCGGCGCGGTCGTGCCGCTGCTCGCCGGCCGCTTCGCCCAGAATGCGCGTGAGGAGGCAGGCCAGGTAGCGTCCGCCCTCTTGACCTGGTCGCTCGCCATTCTCACTCCGATCACGATCCTCGCGGCGCTGGTGGTCCGGCCGATTGTGACGGGACTGCTGGGCCCGGCCGAGGGGTGCACAAGCCAAGCGAGCGCAGTCGACCTGGCCGCCAGGATGCTGTTGATCTTCCTGCCGCAGATCCCGTTGTACGGGGTCGCCGTCGTCCTGTCCGGTGTGCTCCAGGCCGACCGCCGATTTCTGGGGCCGGCGCTCGCTCCGCTGCTCTCGAGCCTTGTTGTGGCCGCCGCGTACCTCGCGTTCGGCGCCGTCGCAAGCGGCCACGAGACCGATCTTGACAGGGTGTCACGAAGTGCCGAGGTCCTTCTCGCCGGGGGGACGACGCTCGGAGTGCTCGTGCTGGCTGGCAGCCTCCTGATCCCGCTCAAGCGCACCGGCGTGCGGCTGCGCGCGACGCTCACGTTCCCGCCGGGTGCGGCCGCTTTCGCGCGGGTTCTCGCTTTCGCCGGTTTGGCGATCGTGGCAGCACAGCAGCTGGCGACCGTCGTCGTGATTGCACTCGCGAACCGGTCGGGACATGCCTCCGTCGTCCTCTATGGGTACGCCTGGGCGTTGTACCTCCTTCCTTATGCCGTGCTCGCGGTCCCGATCGCGACCAGCGCCTTTCCCCATCTGTCCGCGCGATACGACACCGGCGACGAAGCAGGGTTCGCCCGCGGTGTCGCGGCCACATCGCGGGCGGTTGTTCTCGCAAGTTGTCTCGGTGCTGCCATCCTGGCGGCTACGGCGGGCCCGGTGTCCCGGGTCTTCCTCGAGCAGGCGCCGGCCGTGGCCGGCGCGGACGACCCGGCCCTGCTCGCCCGGGCCCTCCTCGGCTGGGCACCTGGCCTGATCGGATACGGCCTGGTCGCCCACCTCGGCAGAGTCATGTACGCACAAGGACGCGGCCGCCGCGCCGCTGTCGCGATCGTGTCGGGATGGGCGGTAGTCGCAATCGCCGACGTCGTCCTCGTGGTCCTGCTGCCTGCCAGTGACACCGTGCTCGCGCTGGGGATCGGCAATGCGGTCGGCATGACCATGGCGGGGCTTCTACTGCTCGGGTCGGTCAGGACGTCGGCCGGCCCGACAGCAGTGCGCGGCCTGCCACGCGCGTTCGGGGCGGGCGTCGCCGGAGGAGCACTCGCCGCGGCTGCCGGCTGGTGGGTGGGCGCGTTCGGTTCGCCGGGTCCGGTCGCGAGCGCCGGGCTCGCCATCGCCGCGGCCGCCGTGGCTCTCGCCGTGTACGGCGTCGTTGTCCTGATCGCCGACGCGGGCGACATGCGTACCGCGATCACCCGGAGGTTCACTTGATGCTCAGCTGTGCTGATCCTGGCGAGGTGTGTGGTGGTCGCTGACGCCCTGCACGTCGTCGAGGTGCTCGCGACGAGCACCGGCGGGATCGGCACTCATGTTCATGGTCTCGCGGCCGGACTGGTGGAGCGTGGAATCACGGT
>DASXRB010000312.1:0-2950 GCA_036506875.1 Kribbellaceae bacterium
CTCGGCCGGCGGCCGGGAGCGCAGCGTCGTACCGGTGACGGAGGCGCGGCGGGAGAGCAGGCGGCCGAGGTCGAGGGTGGCCGATGTACCGCCCTGCAGGCCGATCACGACCAGCCGGCCGCCGTCGGCGAGCGAGCGGACGTTCGCCTCCAGGTACTTCGCGCCGATGATGTCGAGGATGACGTTCGCGCCGGCCTTGTGGGTGGCCTCCCGGACGACCGCCTCGAAGTCGGCCTCGCGGTAGTTGATGGCGACATCCGCGCCGAGCCGGGTGCAGTAGTCCATCTTGTCCGCGGTGCCGACCGTGCAGATCACCTTCGCCTTGCGCGCGTGCGCGAGCTGGATCGCCATCGTGCCGATCCCCGACGCGCCGCCGTGGACCAGTAACGTCTCACCCTTCGACAGGCGCGCGGTCATGAAGACGTTGGACCAGACGGTCGCGGCGGCCTCGGGGAGGGCGGCGGCGGTGACCAGGTCGACGCCGTGCGGGACGGGCATCAGCTGGACGGCCGGTACGGCGACCTTCTCGGCGTAGCCGCCGCCGGCGAGCAGCGCGCACACCTTGTCGCCGGGCTTCCAGCCGGTGACCTTGGCGCCGACGGCGGAGATCGTGCCGGAGCACTCCAGCCCGATCGTGCCCGGCGCGCCCGGTGGCGGCGCGTAGAACCCCTGGCGCTGCAGCAGGTCCGCGCGGTTGACACCCGCGGCGGCGACGTCGATCACGACCCCGTCGTGCGCCGGTACCGGGTCCGGGAGCTCCCCGACGCTCATCACCTCGACGCCACCGGCACCGTCACACACCACAGCACGCATGGCGCCCACGGTAGCGGCGGCCGCCATGGCCGCGGGAGGAATTGTGACCGCAGGGCCGGCCCGGGTTGTCAGTCCAGATCCGCCCAGGTGTCGACGTCGTCACCCGCGCGGCGCGGTGCGGTCCACGCCAGGGACAGGCCGTCGACGAGGTGCCGGACCGCGCGGTCACGCGGGTCGCCGAGCCGTTCGACGGCGGCGACCAGTGCGGCACGACGGTAGGCGGCGGCCAGCCGCTGCTCGCGTCCGGCCGAGTCGCGCAGCCCGTACCCGTCCAGCCGGCCGCGGGGTGCGTCTCCCGCTGTGAGTCCGCTGGGCGCATCCCCGGCCGCGAGTCCGGCGACGACCGCCGAGACGTCGTCCGCCGTCAGCCAGGGCAGGTCGCACGAGACCACGACGACGACCGGTGCCGCGCCGAAGCGCAGGCCGGCGGCGATGCCGGCCACCGGACCGCCCGACGGCGGTTCCTCGATCGTCCACTCGACCGGCCGCGCGGTCGGCCGCTCGGGCCCGACGACGACCGTCGACGCCGCACGGGCGGTCGCCGCCAGCACCCGGTCGAGCATCGTGACGCCGCCGACCAGCAGCGTCGCCTTGTCCACGCCGAGCCGGGTGGAGCCGCCGCCGGCAAGCACGATCGCGTCGAAGATCACTCACCGAAGTGTGTCAGCACGCGGCACCATGGAGTCCGTGAAGATCGCCGTCGCACAGACCGCCAGCTCCGACGACAAGACCGCCAACCGCGAGCGTGCCGCGGCACTCGTGGCCGAGGCCGCGCGGCACGAGCCCGACCTGGTCGTGCTGCCGGAGGCGATGATGGCCGACTTCCGCCCCGGCGGCACGGTCGGGCCGCTCGCCGAGCCGCTCGACGGGGAGTTCGTGACCACGCTGCGGGACGCCGCGAAGGAGCACGGCACCGCGGTCGTCGCCGGGATGTTCGAGACCAGCGAGGACCCGGACCGGCCGTACAACACGTTGCTCGCGATCGGCGCCGACGGCACACTGCTGGCGTCGTACCGGAAGATCCACCTGTACGACGCGTTCGGGTACCGCGAGTCCGACCAGCTGACGGCCGGTCCGCTGGAGCCGGTGGTGACGCGGATCGGGGGGCTCGGGATCGGGCTGATGACGTGCTACGACCTGCGGTTCCCGGAACTGTCGCGGGCGCTGGTCGACGCCGGCGCGGATGTGCTGGTGGTCCCGGCGGCCTGGGTCCGCGGGCCGCTCAAGGAGCGGCACTGGGAGACGCTGCTCGCGGCGCGGGCGATCGAGAACACCTGCTACGTGGTGGCCGCGGCACAGAACGGCTCGAAGTACTGCGGCCTCAGCCAGGTCGTCGATCCGCAGGGCATCGCCGTCGCCGCCGCCGGCGAGGACGACGGCGTAGCGGTCGCCGACGTCACCCCGGCCCGCATCGAAGAGGTCCGCCGCCGCAACCCCTCCCTGTCCAACCGCCGCTTCACCGTCACCCCCCGATGACGGCCCCCACACCGACCCCAGGCCCCGGGCACGCCTCCCCTCTTCCCGATGAACCGCGGGAGATGGGGGGCGCCGCGGATCCAGGCGATGTCGACCTGGACCACCACGGCGACGTGGAGGTCCAGGACGGGCTGGTGGACCTGGCGGTCAACGTGCGGGAGGGGACGCCGCCGGGGTGGCTGCGGGATGCGGTGGCGGCGAGTCTGAGCGACCTCGCCGCCTACCCGCGGCAGGACGAGGCGGTCGCGGCCGTCGCGGACGTGCACGGACGGCACAGCGGTGAGCTGCTGCTGACGGCTGGCGCGGCGGAGGCGTTCGTGCTGGTGGCGCGGGCGTTCCGGCCGGTGCGGGCGGTCGTCGTACATCCGCAGTTCACCGAGCCGGAGGCCGCGTTGCGGGCGGCCGGGCACGCGGTCGGGCGGGTCGTGCTGCGACCGGAGGACGGGTTCCGGCTGGACCCGGCGGCGGTGCCGGACGACGCGGACCTGGTCGTCGTGGGCAACCCGACGAACCCGACGTCGGTGCTGCACCCGGCGTCGACGCTGCGGGCGCTGGCGCGGCCCGGGCGGGTGCTGCTGGTGGACGAGGCGTTCATGGACGCCGTGCCGGGTGAGCCGGAGTCGCTCGCGGCCGAGCGGCTGCCCGGGTTGCTCGTCGTCCG
>DASXRB010000313.1:0-5347 GCA_036506875.1 Kribbellaceae bacterium
GAGGAGATCGCCATGAGCACGGGGGATCTTGCGCCGGAGCCACTGGAGGACTCCGCCGGGGGTGCTGGCGCCGGGGACAGCTCCGGCGGGTCCGGCCTGCGGGCCGCTCTCGCTGTTCTGAAGTACGGCGCCCGCTCCGCGCTGTCGCGGCGCGCCGTCCAGGGCGCCGCCGTGGAGCTGGGCTGGACCACCGCTCACCTGGCCATGTACCCGCTCGGCCTCGTCCGCGACGGGCACCACCGGGCCCAGCGGCTCAACCTCGACGGCCTCGCACCCGCGCAGCGCGGCCTGCTGGCGAAGGACGTGGCCGCGGCCGCGACGCCGATCCTGCTGATCCACGGCATCGTCGACAACCACATGATCTTCGCGCTGCTGCGCCGGCACCTGCTGCGCCGCGGTTTCGGCCAGGTCCGCGCCTTCAACTACTCGCCGCTCACCCTGGACGTACGACGGACCGCCGAGCGGCTCGGGCTGGAGGTCGAGAAGCTCTGCGAGGAGACCGGCTTCGAGCGCATCCACGTGGTCGGGCACAGCCTCGGCGGCCTGATCTCCCGGTACTACGTGCAGCGGCTGGGCGGCGACCAGCGGGTGCACACCCTGGTCACGCTCGGCACGCCGCACTCCGGCACGCAGACCGCGCGGCTGCTGCCCTGGCCGCTGGTCAAGCAGCTGCGGCCCGACAGCGAGCTGATGGCCGAGCTGAACGAGCCGGCCGCCGGCTGCCGGACCCGCTTCCTGGTCTTCTACAGCGACATCGACCAGCTGATCGTGCCGCAGCGCCGGGCGCGACTCGAGCACCCGGACCTGTCCGCCCGGAACGTACGCGTCCGCGGTGTCGGACACCTGTCGCTGCCGATCGACGGGGACGTCGTGCACCAGATCTCGACCGCGTTATCGCACCTCGATGAGCACGGGGTTCCCGCCACGCCGGAGATCCCGCCAAGAAACTCCGAAAAAAGTTCATGACGAGGGTTTGTGCCACCGTGACACGTCCGTTATGGTGCTGGAACGCCTGGGGGTAAGCCCGGGCGTGATGTCCGGGGAAACCCGGGCATTGAGTCAGCCCCTCCCCTGTGACCGAAAGGCCACGCTGTGACTCAGCAACGTGTCGCGCCCAGTCGCGTCACGCCTGGTACTCCCGCGAGCAAGCCCGGCGCGGGCAGCAGGCACGCTGCCAAGCATCGTGTCGCCCGGCGTAACACCCCAGGTGGTACCCAGATCGTCGGTCTCACCGCCGCGCTCGCCGCGGCGGCCGGGGCGGTGGGCTTCAGCCACAGCTCGCTGGCTTCCCCGACCCAGGCGAACTCCGCGGTCAACGCGGCCGCCTTGAACGCCACCATGGGCGAGTCCCAACTCTCCGCGATCACCGCCGCGCGGATCGAGCGCCGCCAGCTGGCCAGCCGTGACTCCTCCCGCGTCGACCTCACGTCCGCGACCCGCAACAAGCAGGCCGCCGCCGCCCGGCTGGCCAAGGCCCGTGCCGCCAAGCTCGAGGCGTACCGCGCGCAGGCCCTGCGCCGCGCGAACGCGCTCGCCGCCGCGAAGGCCGCCGCCGAGCGCGCCGAGGCCGCCGAGCTCGCCCGGGAGCGCGCCGCGAACCCGGTCAAGATGATGATCCACGGCTACCGCATCACCGCCACCTTCGGGCAGGGCGGCAGCCGCTGGAGCCGGCTCCACACCGGCACCGACTTCGCCGCCCCGATCGGCACCCGGATCGGCGCCGTGATGAAGGGCGAGGTCATCTCCGCCGAGTTCGCCGGTGCCTACGGCCGCCGGGTCGAGATCCGGCACGAGGACGGCACCGTCACCTGGTACTGCCACATGTCCGAGTTCACCGTCTCCGTCGGCGACTACGTGTACGCCGGGGACCAGGTCGGCTCGGTCGGCATGACCGGCAACACCACCGGCCCGCACCTGCACTTCGAGGTCCACCCCGACGGCGGCGACGCCATCGACCCGATGCCCTGGCTCCGCGACCACGGCCTCGACCCGTAACCCTCCGGCTCAAACGACACGTCGGCGGCAGGCCTGTCCCCTCCCGCGCAGCCTCCGTCTCCGGCCGCCCCTACCCATGGGCCTCCTTCCCTTGGGCTCCCTTCCCTGCCGATCATCGGGCCGGTTGCCCACGACCTGTGGAAACTCGGCGGCTTGCTGCCTGCGTTCGCCGTACACTCCTGTGAGTGCGTCCGGCTCTGGGTGAGGTCCTGCACTTCTCCGAAGAACCGGCCATCGAGGTCTTTCACCCACCCACCGCGCCGACCAGCACGCGCTCTTCGCGGTGCGTCCGGGCCGTCGACTACGAGCGCTGCCCCGACTACTGGTCCCCGCGCCAGTGCCCACGTGCGATGTCGTGGGTCAAGTCAGGTACGACGGACGCCGACCGCGACCGCATCCTGGGCCCGGGCGGCGGAACCCGCGTGCATGCGGTCGAGCACGACTGGCGGGACGCGACGCGGACCGTCGAGCTGTGCGCGTACCGGCTGCCGGCGGACGTCTTCAGCGGCATCCGTCTCCGCAACGCCCGCCCGCACCCTGACGACCTCGCTGACTGTCGGGTTGTACGACGCCGGCCGGGCTCCGTGACGCCTTCCTGGTTGCAGCCCGGAGGGCGGGCCGCAACCGCGCAGACCTCATGGAACCCGGCAGGCAAGACGCGCACACCGGCGGCGAGACGTGCACGCGCGACGCCCCCGTTCGGGTCTCGCGCGCAGCCGGTGAAAACCACCGCGCTGCGTTGAACAGTTCCCGGAGGCGTCGAGCAGGTCTTGGGCAGGAGGCGTTGAACAAGTCGCCGGGGCCTCGCACCCTCTCCGGTGTCACTGGACAGGGAATTTCTTGTTCAGCGCCTCCGGGGGGTGTCCGGAGCCGCGAGATCGTGTCCCTCGCGAGCCGTGGCTCGCAGCTGCGGGGTGCGCTCTGCCGCACGGCGCGCGGAAGGTCAGCGATACCGCAAGCTCAGCGAGATCAGGAGGGCCAGCGAGATCAGGAAGGCGAGCAGAACGAGACCGGCGGCGGCCGCGATGGACCCCGGCGGGTCAGTGGTTCAGCGGGACCAGACTTCGGCGCTGGTGAGGAAGGCGCTGGAGGACGGCTTCGCGGCATTGCTGCCGTCCACGCGGACGCGACCGGGCAGGGTCTCGCCGCCGAGGTCGATGCGGGCGGTGCGAACCGGGGCGATCAGCTGGCTGAGGCTGTGCTCGACGCCGCCGAGCAGGTACCTGTCCGTGGTGAACACGCGGCGGTCCAGGACGCCGCCCATCTCGATGTGGACGTCGCCGCCCTTGGCGGTGAGGCCGTTCGACAGGTCGAGTGAGACCTGCACCAGCTCGCGCTCGATCAGAGGGTCCGGCCACGGCAGCCCCTGGACCTCCAGGAACGACCGGACGAAGTAGCCCTCCAGCCAGGCGGCGAGGTCGACGTCGTCCGCGACCACCCGGACCACTCCGTCGTACCAGAGCACGATCACGCTGCCCGAGCCGCGCTCGGACCAGTCCACCGACCAGATCGAGGCGAACGCCGACACCTTGCCGTGGGTATCGAACAGCCGGACGCCGGGGTTGGCGCCGGCCAGGATGACCCGGCGGGTGGCGGCAGGACTCAAATCTTCTCCAAGGGGGCATAGCGCACCAGCAACCGCTTCAGGCCGTTGGAACCGAAGTCCACCTCGGCCTGCGCCTGCTGGTCCGCTCCTCGTACTGCGACGACGGTACCCATTCCGAAGCTGTCGTGCACTACCCGATCGCCGGGTTCGAGGTGGATCAGCGGCTTGTCGGAGGCCGACGGCGTACGACGGGCCGGCTCGTAGCGGGCCTGGGTCGCCGACCGGCCCGACCACCGGGTGATGGCGGCCTCGTCGCGGCGCCAGTCCAGGTGCTCGGCCGGGATCTCCTCCAGGAACCGCGACGGCGGGTTGTGCTGCGGCGCGCCCCAGGCGCTGCGGACCGCGGCGCGGGACAGGAACAGCCGATGCCGAGCCCGGGTGATCCCGACGTAGGCCAGCCGCCGTTCCTCCTCCAGCTCCTTGATCTCGCTCAGCGTCCGGGCGTGCGGGAACACCCCGTCCTCCATGCCGGTGAGGAACACGACCGGGAACTCCAGGCCCTTCGCGGTGTGCAGCGTCATCAGCGTGACCACGCCGCCGCTCTCGTCGGCGTCGGGGATCTGGTCGGAGTCCGCGACCAGCGACACCCGCTCCAGGAAGGCCTGCAGGCCGGTAGGGTCCCCCGCGGCGCCGGCCTCCTCGACGAACTCGGCCGCGACCGCGACGAACTCGGCAAGGTTCTCCAGCCGGGTCTCGTCCTGGGGGTCCGAGGACTTCTCCAGCTCGTCGTGGTAGCCCGTGCGGTGCAGCACCGCGTCGAGGATGTCGTCCGGCGGCGCGCCGGAGTCGACCATCACCTGCAGCTCGTCGAGGATCTCCAGGAACCCGTTGATCGCGTTGCGCGACCGGCTGACCAGGTCCGGGATCTCGTCGGCCCGGCGCAGCGCCTGGGCGAACGAGATCCGCTCCCGCTGCGCGAGGTTCTCCACCGAGGCCTCGGCCCGGTCACCGATCCCGCGCTTGGGCACGTTGAGGATCCGGCGCAGCGAGACGGTGTCCTCGGGGTTCACCAGCACCCGGAGGTACGCCAGCGCGTCGCGCACCTCGCGGCGCTCGTAGAACCGCACGCCGCCGACGACCTTGTACGGCATCCCGGTCCGGATGAACACTTCCTCGAACACACGCGACTGCGCGTTCGTCCGGTAGAACACCGCCACGTCCGCGGGCTTGCAGTCACCGGTGTCGGTGAGCCGGTCGATCTCGTCGGCGACGAACTGCGCCTCGTCGTGCTCGTTGTCCGCGACGTAGACCGCGATCTGCTCGCCGGCGCCCGCGTCCGACCACAGGTTCTTCGCCTTGCGGCCGGCGTTGCGGCTGATCACCGCGTTCGCCGCGGACAGGATCGTCTGCGTGGACCGGTAGTTCTGCTCCAGCAGGATCGTCTCGGCGTTCTTGAAGTCCTCCTCGAATGCCAGGATGTTGCGGATCGTCGCGCCGCGGAACGCGTAGATCGACTGGTCCGCGTCACCGACCACCATCAGCTCGCCCGGCGGCATCACCGGGCCGTCGCCGGCAGCCGGCAGCTCCGCGCACAGCTCCCGGATCAGCACGTACTGCGCGTGGTTGGTGTCCTGGTACTCGTCCACGAGCACGTGCCGGAACCGCCGCCGGTAGGCCTCCCGCACGTCGGGGAACGCCTGGAACAGGTGCACCGTGGTCATCAGCAGGTCGTCGAAGTCCAGCGCGTTCGCCTGCGTGAGCCGCTCCTGGTAGAGCCGGTAGCACTCGGCGTGCGTCTCCTCGAGG
>DASXRB010000314.1:0-2019 GCA_036506875.1 Kribbellaceae bacterium
GAAGACGGCGATCCCAGCCAGGCCCACCCGGAGGTCGAGCCCGGCCTCGAGCGTAATCTCCCCCGCGCGGACCCAGGCCGCCAGCGCCGAGACCAGCCAGACCGCCGTGAGCGCAAAGCCCGCGAGCGCGAGCGCCGTCTGGGCCCAGCCGACCTTGCGGCCGGACATCAGCGAGCCGGCCCCGGGCAGCACCAGCAGGTTGACGGCGAGGCCGGCCCAGGCGGCTCCCTCCTCTGAAGCCGGCCTGCCGTGGGACAGCCGGGAAGGCGTCATAAGAGGCGGATCAGCTCCCCCATATCCCGCCAGCATCCACCGTATTCGAGGAGGACGCGATGCGGAAGATGCTGTCGTGGGGCCTGGCCGGATGGCTGACGCTCGGCGCCGCCGCCACAGGGCAGGCGGAGAGCCGGATCGGCGACGTCGCGTTCGCCTCGGCCGGCTTCGGCTTCGGCTCCGACGGCCTCGGCGGCGTTCTCTCCCTGACCGCCAGCCACCACGGCATCCTCTACGGGCTTCGAACCTCGACGACCAGCGAGTTCGAGATCTTCGGTCCCACGCCCGCCCTCTCCAGCACCGATTATGCGTTCCTGGTGGGCAAGATCTCGGGAGGCCGCCACAGCTTCACGTCGGCCGCCTCCGGCATCGCGCTCGTGCACTCGGTGCGCAGGGGCGAGCTGCTCGAGCCCGGCTACTGGTTCATAGGCCCGAGCTACGAGCGCATCGACCGCGTCACCATCGGCCTGCCCCTGGACCTTCGGGCCACGGCGAACCTGGTCGGCGTCGGGGTCGGCGTCAACCTGTTCGCGAACCTGAACCCGGCGGGCAGCTTCGCCGGCCTGGCCCTGACCCTCCAGCTCGGGAAGCTGCGGTGAGGGTCCCTATTCGGTGACCGTCACGTTGTCGATCTGCACGGTCGTGGCGTTCCCGCCCACGTAGAACTTCAGCTTCGCGGTCGCATCCGTCGTCGTCGCGGTGAACGCGAACGGCCCGTAGGTGGCTGGCGACGTCGTGACGCTCACCGGCTGCGAGAAGTACTCCTTCCAGGCGCCGCCCTCCTGCTGGATCGCCACGCGGATGTTCTTGGCCGCGGCGGCCTTGGCCATGAAGCTGATCTTGTAGGCCTTGCCCGCCGTGACGGCGCGGGGCTGCTGCACCTGCACGCGCCAGTCGTCCGGGCCCGGGCTGGCGATCGTCACCTGCAGGGCGTTCGCGCCCGAGAGACCGGCGTCCGTGACGACGGCCGCGCTCGCGCTGGCGCCGGCCGCCGCGTCCGCGTACAGCGTCCAGCCGGTCATGCCGTTGTCGAACTCCGGGTTCGTCACCAGGTTGACCGGGGGCGGCGGAGCGGGGGCCCCCGAGCCGTACACCTCGAACTCCCAGAGGGAGTAGCCGTAGGCGGTGGCTCGCTTGGTGCCGTACATCCGCACGTAGCGGCCGCTCCCGGAGACGGCCAGGTCGTCGACGCCGCCGTCGCCGGCCGTGGTCGAGTAGACGTCGGTCCAGGTCGCCCCGTCGTTCGAGAGCTGGATCTTGTAGGAGCGGCCGTAGGCGGCTTCCCAGACGAGCTTCACCCTCGCGATCGTCTGCACGGAGCCGAGGTCGACGCGGATCCACTGCTTGTCGCTGTACGCGCTGCCCCAGCGCGTGGCGCCGTTGCCGTCGAAGGCGAACCGCGCGCCGTACGTCGCGTCGGTCGCGTTGGACGAGGCGGTGGCCGGCCGGTTGAGGGCCAGGTTCACGGACGGGGACTGCGTGGTCGCCGAGACGGCGGCGGAGGCCGCCGACACGTTGCCGGCGCCGTCGCGCGCGCGGACGGTGAAGCTGTAGCTGGTCGATGCGGCGAGCCCGGACACCGTCGCGGACGTGCCTGCGACGCTCACGGCCGGCGTCGCCGCGTCATTCACGTACACCGAGTACCCGGTGACGCCCACGTCGTCCGCGGAGGCGGACCAGGTGAGCGAAACGCTCGAGGCGGTCGTCGCCGTCGCGGCCACGTTGGTCGGCGCGGTGGGCGGCTGG
>DASXRB010000315.1:0-7091 GCA_036506875.1 Kribbellaceae bacterium
GGCGCGCGCCCGGCAAGGCCGTGCTGACCGTCATAGACTTCATCGGCCAACATCGCCGCGAGTTCCGCTTCGACATGCGCTACCGCGCGCTCACCGGCGCCGGCCGGCGCGGGCTGCAGCGGCAGATCGAACAGGGATTTCCATTCCTCCCCTCCGGTTCGCAGGTCGTGCTGGACCGGGTGGCGCAGCAGATCGTGTTAGACAATGTCCGCAGCCAGCTGCGATTCACCCGGACCCAGCTCGCCGCCGATGTGCGCTCACATGGCGATCTGGGGCTGGCCGCGTACCTTCACGCCGCCGACCGTGAATTGGTCGACGTCTACCGCAGCAATGGGTCATGGACCACGCTTCGCCGCGAGGCCGGTTGGCCGACACCGTCGGGCGGCCCGGACGAGGGCATGCTGCTGCGACGGATGGCCGCCTTCGCCCACGTCGATGACCCCGAGCGCGCCGAGACATACCAGAGACTGGTCGCCCCCGACGGGCCGGACTACGACGAACTCACCAAACGGGACCAGCGGCTGGCACGGATGCTGCTATTCACGCTGTGGCCCACACGCGGCGGGTTCGTCTCCTACGCGGCTGGGCTTGCACATCTGCGCCGGCATCCCGCAGCATGCGCGGAGATCGCCGAGCTCGTCACCCTCGCCCTGGACAACGCACGGCACCTTCCCGCCTCGCTTGGCGAGGGGCTGCAGCACATCCCACTCGCCAGCCACGCGCGATACCGCCGCGAGGAGATCCTCGCCGCGCTGGGCTTCGCGACCCTAGAGCGTGCGCCCGCGAACCACGTATCCGGCGTCGCCTGGTGCGAAGAAACCCGCACCGACGCCCTGCTGATCAACCTGCGCAAGAGCGAAAAGCACTTCTCCCCGACCACCATGTACCGCGACTACGCCATCAGCACGCAGCTATTCCACTGGGAATCCCAAAACACCACAGCGACGGACTCCCCCACCGGCCAGCGCTATCTCCATCACCGCGACCAGAACAGCAACATCGTGCTGTTCGTCCGCGCCACCCCCACGGACGACCTCGGCGCCGTCCCATTCCTCTGCCTCGGCCCAGCCTCCTACGTCGAACGCCGCGGCGAGCGACCAATCGCAATTACATGGCGGCTCCACCGACCCATGCCCGCAGAGATCTTCACCACGGCCAGCGTCGTCGCAGGATAGTGGCGGCGACGACCCCCATCCTCGCTCCAGCGCCGACGTGTCTGTCGCCCGGATTGAGCAGCGCGCCCCCCGGCTGCGTAGAGCACAGCGTCGAACGCCACCTGAACAGGTGCCTCGCCGTCCGCCCGCTCTGCGGTCACCAGCTGTTGCTCAGCCTGTTTGACGCGGGCCACCGCGGCCACGAATCCAGGACGCCGAGGTCGATGACATCGTCCGCGACCGTGAACTTGCCAACCGCGAACTGTCCGCGGCCGGTGCCGCCCGGATAACCATCATCCCCCTCACCGCCACCGGGCTCGCCGAGTTCGCAACCAGCACCGGCGGCGACCCCACGGACGAGACGGCGCGGCGAGCCCGCATGGAGAAGATCCTCGAGGAGGGCGGCGCGATCTCCTGGCCGCCTACCCGCAATGCCGCGTGCTGGTGCGGCTCCGACACCAAGTACAAGCTGATATCGACCGAGACTGACACTGCGACACAGGTCGGGCCCGGTCAGTCCGGCCACCAGTCGTCGTGCCGTGACAGGTAGCTCAGGCCAACGGCCTCCTGTGCCATGCGGTTTCCCGAGCGAAGCAGGTGGCCGACGTCGTCGTGGTGCGGCGGGTCCAGCCAGCTCACGAGTTGTTCAGCGGCTTGCTGGTCCACCGGCCGCTGTCCCGGCTGTGGCCTGCCGATACGCAGCAGCGCGCCGTACAAGCCGGTGGCCGGCCGGACGGGGGGCAGTCCGGAGGCGGTGGCGATCTGGGAAGCGTTGGCGGGGATGCGTAAACCTGCCCGGTCGAGGTCGCCGAAGTATCGGATCTGCGACACCGGCCGGTCGAGGTCCGCAATGGACAGCACGGATGCCTCGAATCCGGCGCCGGCTCCCCAGCCCACAAGGCAGATCTTGTGATCGGCTCGCTCGTCGAGTACCCGGACGAGCGAGTCGAATGTGTCGCTGTTCTCGATGACGAGGACCGTGTCGCCATCGCCGACCGTCCTGGTGAGCATCCGTGGTATGGCTCGGCGGGCGCGCAGTTTGGCCAGCGACAGGCGTTCCGATGCGAACACGCTCGTCACCAGGAGGCGGTCGAGCGCCTTCTCGTCTCCGAGGATCTCCAGCGAGCGTTCCCGGACCGGGACTACCAGCTCGTCCCGGTCGCGAAACAACCAGGTGTTGATCGCGGTCAGTTGGTCGACCTGCGATGGCGCGAGCTGGGCTTCCGGCACCCAGGACAGCTTCGGGTGCCAGACGACCTCGCGCTGCTCGCGCGGCGCATCGCTCGACCGCGTGACCGTCACGAAGCGTGGCAGGTGCGGGAGTTCCGTGCGGTCGAACGATTGTCGCGACGGCAACGCGATCACTTGGGCGCCGGCGAGCTCGTCGAGCAGATCGGCGAGCACGCGCCGACGCCGGGAGTCGGTTCTGCTCATCGGGTCGGCCTGGTCGAGCATGCGCCACAGCTCCGCCATGGGCACCCTGGCTCTCGGCCAGGCTCGGAAGAGATCCGCGAGCCGCCGAGCCCGCCCGGACAATGTCGGCGTCGTCACGTGGACGCCGGGCTGGTGGGCCGCACGAAGACCCGGGTCGCGCTCAGCCGACCGGTACCGTCCGGCTCGCCGAGCCCGGCCAGCTCCCGGCGAACCGTCGAGTCGACCGACAGGTACTTCAGCCCGGCGCGCAGGTCCGCGTCGTTGCGCAGCCGGATGATCAGCGGGAAGACACTGAGCGCGCCTGCGTCGAACAGCCCGGTGGTGTAGACGAGCTGGACGCCGAGGGTGTGCGCCACAGCAAGCTGCAGCTCCAGCAGGTAGCCGGCCGAGGCGCGGCCGATCGGGTTGTCCAGGAACAGGACGCCGGAGTGGCGTTGCCGCGCCTTGCCCCGGTCGTTGGCCCGCAGCGCGGCGAGCGTGCAGTACAGGATGATCGCCGCGGTGAGCTGCTGGCCACCGGAAAAGACATCGCGGATCTCCGACACCCGCAAGCGCTCGGTCCGCAGCACCGCGTCGGGCTTGAGCATCTCGACGTGGAACCCCTTCGGCGCCGCCGCATGCACGCCGCGCAGCAGCAGGCTCATCCCGTCGCGTTTCGATGCCGCGGCGTCCTTGCCCTGCCCGGTCGCCTCGTCGATGACCTCGCCGATCCGCGCGGGCAGCAGGCCGTCGTCCAGATCGGCGAACTTGACCCGGAGGAACTCCTGGCCCGACCAGTCGCCCAGCCCGTCGGGTAGGCGGGACAACCGCTGAGCGGAGCGCAACGTGCCCAGCGCCAGCCCCACCATGCCGGTCAGGCGCGTGACGATGTTGCCGCGATGCCGGTCGATCTGTTCGAGATCGTCTTCCAACGTCCGCAACCGTGGGCGCAGGGCACGTTCCCACTCGGCGGCATGGCCGGGTAGCTCGTCGCGCCTGACCGCGATCATCTGGCGTCGGACCGGGCTGGTGACGGCGTCGAACCGCTGGTCGGTGGCGTGCTGGGCCAGCTCGTCGGCCGCCCGCCGGACCTCGCTCACCGCCGTCTCCAGCAGGGATTCCGCGTCGCCGAGATTGGTCCTGATGTCCGTGCGCCGGGCGCGCGCCGTCGCCACATCGCCGTCGAACGCGGTTACCGACGGATCGGGTTCGATGGGCGCGCTGCCGTGCATGGAGTCAAGCACACCGTTGAAGCCGTCCACGGCGCCCTTGGCCTGCCCGACGGCCGCCGTGGCCTGAGCGCGGGCCTTCCTGGTCTCCTCCAGCCGGGCTCGGGCGATGTCTGTATCCGTCTGCGCGGCGGCGATCAGCGCTTCACCGTGCTCGATGCTCGTCGGCCGGCCGTATGGCTCTAGCGAGCGGTCTCGGTGAGTGAAGTGCTGGTACTGCGCGCGCAGCGAGCCGATCCGCTCGGTGGTGCTGCTGACCTGGCCTTCGAGTGCCTGCACGGTCGCCTCGCTGCGGCGCACCGCGGCAGCCCGAGCTGGTGGGTCCGCGCCGTCCGGCGACGTGATGAGCTCGGTAGCCCGCGCGCGGATGTCAGCCGGCAGCGCCTCCAAAGCGGCACGGGTCTGCGACTCGGCCTCCTCAGCCTGTTCCAGGGCCGCCCGCAGGTCGGCACCCACTTCGACCTTGGTGTAGGCGTCGGCGGCGGCCCGCGCCGCCCGGCGGAGGGCGTCCAGCGGCTCGGCCGGCGGCGGATCGGCGTCGCTCACCGATCCGCCGCCGTACACCTCGGCGAGTTCGGCACGGCAGGTGTCCGCGGTCCGTCGGTGGTCGTCGGCGAGCCGGCGCCGGGCCTCGGCGACGTCGCGCAGCACCGAGGCCCGCTCGTTGGCGCGCATTGCGGCGGCATCGGCGCGGTCCGCCGCCTCGGTCGCCTGGGCGGAGCTGGCCGCCCACGTCGTGACGCCGGCGACCCGCGAGGCGAGCGTGGCGAGCTTGCCGGCCCGGTCGTGTAGCCGCCGTTCCGTGGCGCGCAGCTCGGGCAGCCGTCGCAGGTGCTCCGACTCCGCGGCCTTGGCGGACGACAGGTCCGCCTGGCGCTCGCCGGCGGCGGCCACCGCGGACTCCCGGGCTGCCGCAGTGTCGTCCCGGGCCGCGACGAGCTTGTCGACGGCGCCGGGCGGGTAGTCGCGCTGGAACTGTCGCAGCCGGCCGGCCAGCTCCCGGTCACCGGCCAGGCGCGTGCCGAGTTCCGCCAGCCTGAGCTCGTTACGGCGGTGGCGATCAGCCGTCGCGGCCCGCACGGCCTGCGCCTCGTCCTCGTCGAACATCGCAGGATTGGGCGGCACCAGGAAGGCCATCCCGTCGGGACGGGCGCCGTCACCGCCGGTGATGGCGGCGGTCGTGCCGACGGCCACGACAGACCGAGGAAGCAGGCTCGCCGCGACCAGCACGCGTTCGGCGTGGTCGAGCTGGCCCGGGTTGTTGAGCACGACACCGTCGACCAGGTGCGGGAACCGGCGGAGCACGGTGGCCCGCTCGGCCGGCGCGATGGTGGACAGGTAGCGCCAGCCCGCCCAGGCGGTGATCCCCGCGGCAGCGAGGGCGTCGACGGCGGACGTCACGTCCCGCGGCGCAGGGAGCAGGCCGCCCTCGCCCAGCGCGGCGAGCGCGCGCCGGTCCTCGGCGTCGGCCAGGCGCACCGCCGTGGCCTCCTGCTCGGCCTCGTCGACCGCCGAGGCCAGCAGCTCGAGCAACTCAGGGGTGTCCTCGTCCAGCACGGCTGCGTCGGTTCCGAGCAGCTCGGCCAGCCGGTCCTCGGCGCTCAGGGACCGGGCGGTGTCCACGGCCACGTCGGCCACACCGGCCGCCCGCTCGGCGGCCGCCGTCGCGGCTGCGGCGGCGAGCTGCGCGGCGTGGACCGCCGTCTCTGCGTCCGCGGCCATCCCGGCAAGCCGCTCGCGCTCGGCTACGGCGTCCTCCAACTCCGCCGTGGCCGCGTCCGATGCCTCGGCGGCGATCGCGGCCTCGAGCCCGACGTCGGCGCCGTCGGGCAGCAGGCCGGCCTTCACCTGCTCCTGCACCGCGGCGCGCGCTTCGGCGATCCTGTCGTCGAGGCCGCGCGCCCGCTCCCGCAAGCCCGCGGCCTCGGCGAGCTGGGCGTCGCGCTCGCCGGTGGCCGTGCTCTCCTGCCGCCGCAGCTCGTCCGCCTCCTGCTGCGCTGTCGACGCCGCGGCGCCGGCGGTCGTCGCGACATGCAGCAGCCCGCGGGCGAACGCCCGCGCCGTCTCGTTGCGCGCTTCGAGCGCCGGTCGGGCGCGCTGCTCCTGCTCGCCGACCAGCCGCCGCAGTCCCTCGGCCTTGCCCGATGCGGACAGCGCGCCAAGGACCGTCTCGGTTGCCAGCCAGGCCGCGAGGACGACCTTCGCCAGCACCAGATCGTCGTCGAGGACCTTCTTCTCCTGCTCGGCGGCCTTCAGCCGCAGCCCCGCGACGAGCCGGCGAAGCTCCAGCACGACCGAGCCAAGGCGGTCGGCCTCACGATCGTCGTGCTGCTCCAGCTCCGCCAGGTCCCGCTCATGCCCTTCGGCCAGCGCAAGCCGATCCGTTTCGATCGCGTGCCGCACCGCCACCGCGGTGTAGAACCGCTCTGCGCCGGCTCGTGCCTGCGTGGCCAGCCGGCGGGCCGTGACCGCCTGCTCCTCGGCACCGGCCAGCGGCACCAGTCGCTCCAGCGCCCCGGCCACGAAGTCGCGCTCCGAGCGGAGCGCGCCGCGCTGGGAGAGCTTGTTCGCATAGCCCTCGACCACCTCGGCCAGTCCGCGTGGGTCCTGCTCGTCGACCACGGCGCGCAGCAGGAAGTCTACGAACGCGTCGTCGGTCTTGAACGTGAACGCGTCGGCCGCCTCGCCCTCGCCGGCATTCATCGCCCGCTGGTAGCGGAACAGCTCGGTGTCGATGCCGAGGTTGGCCAGGTGGTCCGTCCAGTCGGCCTGTCCGGTCTCCCACACGCCCTGCAGCTGTGGCTCGTCGCGCGACGCCTCGGCGAACCGTTCGCGGAAGCCGGCCAGGGTGACCAGGCGTCCGCCGTCGGTCAGCGGCAGGCTGTCCAGGGTGAGCCCGGAGGTCGGGCGGAAGGAGTACCAGGCGTCGACGAGCTTCGCGGGATCGGTGGACACCACGTGGCCGCGCCACTCGGAGACCTTGCCGGTGACCACTCTGGCGCCGGTGTCGATGTGTTGCCATTCCAGCAACACGTGCGCCACGTCGCCAGCCTGCACGAACTTCTCCAGCACGCGGGTGCTGGTGGTGCCGACGACCTGCCGGCGGCCGGGCAGCATCACCGAGAAGATCAGTTTGATGAGCACGGACTTGCCGCCGCCGTTCTCGAGGAACAGCACGCTGGCCGGCGACGGCCGGCGGATCAGCTCGGCCGGTGCCACCCCGAACAACGCGTCCTGCACCGGCGCGCGCACCGGCGCGCCGACGTCACGGAGGTCCAGCACCACGTCGCCGTAT
>DASXRB010000316.1:0-5061 GCA_036506875.1 Kribbellaceae bacterium
GACCTGCCGCACCTCGTCCTTGCCTTCGGCGGCCAGCAGCTCAGCCGGCGCCTCGGCGTCCTGCGGGGCCTCGCCGAGCTCCGGCGCCGGGTACCAGGTGTCCAGCACGGCTCCGGACTCGGTAACGGTCGCGAGGCCGAAACCCCAGGCGCGGGAGTGATCGGTCGAAGGCGCATCAGTCATGCCGGAAAGCCTGCCAGATCCCGGCAATCCGCCGGGCACCTGGTCAGAGGCTGGGCGCTGACGAGCAGAACCAGGCGTGCGACGTCGGGGCGAACGTCTAGCCTTCTGCTCATGACGGTGGCGCGCTACAAGGACCTGTGCATCGACGCGAACGACAACCCGCTGATGGCGGAGTTCTGGAGGCACGTGCTCGGCCTCGGCTCGCCGGCCGACAACCCGGCCGTGCTGGTCGGCGACCGGACCGAGAAGACGGTCTGGATCAACACCGTCCCGGAGGCCAAGACGGTGAAGAACCGCGTGCACCTGGACGTGGCGACCGCGTCGCTCGACGACCTGATCGCGCTCGGCGCGACCGTGGTCACGCCGGCGTCGGAGACCCAGCACTGGACTGTGATGGCCGACCCGGAGGGCGGGGAGTTCTGCGCGTTCGTGCGCGACGAGGTGCCGTCGTACAAGGCGTTCGAGATCGTGGTGGACTCCGCCGACCCCGAGAAGCAGGCGAAGTGGTGGGCGGGCGTGCTCGGTGGCGAGGTCGGGCATCGCGACGACACGCCGTGGTGGTGGATCGAAGGCGTGCCGGGGACGCCGTTCAGCTACTGGGTGTTCAACCCGGTCCCGGAGCCGAAGACGGTCAAGAACCGGGTGCACTGGGACGTGTCCGCCGACGAGCTGCAGCCTGTGCTGGACGCCGGCGCGACGCTGTTGCGGGAGCGTGATCCCGAGATCGGCTGGCACGTCTGCGCGGACCCGGAGGGCAACGAGTTCTGCGTGTTCCTGCCGGCGCCGGCCGAGGGCGAGGGTGCGGCATGAAGCTGGACCTCAGCCTGTCCGGGCCGGAGCTGACGGCCGCGCTGGTCGACATCGAGTCGGTGAGCGGCAACGAGCGTCAGATCGCGGACGCGGTCGAGGCGGCGCTGTCGTCGTACCCCCATATCAGCGTCAGCCGGCACGGCGGGACGGTCGTCGCGCGCACCGACCTCGGCCGGGCCGAGCGGATCGTCGTCGCGGGGCACCTCGACACGGTGCCGGTGAACGCGAACCTGCCGTCGCGGCGGGCCGACGGCATGGTGCACGGGCTCGGTGCGTGCGACATGAAGGGCGGCGTCGCGGTCGCGCTGCGGCTGGCGGCGTCGCTGGACGCGCCGAACCGGGACATCACGTACGTGTTCTACGACTGCGAGGAGGTCGAGGCCGAGCGCAACGGGCTCGGCAGGCTCGCCGCCGCCCGGCCGGACCTGCTGGAGGGCGTGTTCGCGGTCGTGATGGAGCCGTCGAACGCCGTGGTCGAGGCGGGCTGCCAGGGCACCGTGCGGGCCGACGTGATCACCCGCGGGACCCGGTCGCACTCGGCGCGCTGGTGGATGGGGCACAACGCGATCCACGACGCGGCCGAGGTGCTCACGCGGCTGTCGTCGTACCAGCCGCGGCGAGTGCTGATCGACGGGCTGGAGTATCGCGAGGGGTTGAACGCGGTCGGGATCTCCGGCGGCGTCGCCGGCAACGTGCTGCCGGACGAGTGCCGGGTGAGCGTGAACTACCGGTTCGCGCCGAACCGGTCCGAGGTCGAGGCGCTGGCGCACCTGCGGGAGGTGTTCAGCGGGTTCGAGGTGGAGTTGCGGGACTCCGCGCCGGGGGCGCTGCCCGGGCTGAGCCGGCCGGCCGCGGCGGCGTTCGCCGCGGCGGTCGGGGGACAGGTGACGCCGAAGTTCGGCTGGACCGATGTGGCCCGGTTCACCGCGCTCGGGATCCCGGCGGTCAACTACGGGCCGGGGGACCCACAGCTCGCGCACACCCAGGCGGAGTTCGTCCCGGAGGCGCACATCGTCGAGGTCGAGCGCCGCCTGCGCGCCTGGCTGGCCTGACCGGCGTTCCCGGGGCCCGCGCTCTAGATTTGGTCGTATGACAGATCCTTCGATCCACCCGGACCGGCCGCCGGAGTCGCAGCGTGGACCCGTCGTGATGCGGCGCAAGCAGGTCCAGGACTCGACCTCGGAGCAGCGGCTGCTGGACAGCCGCGGCCCGTCCGACTGGGTGCACACCGACCCGTGGCGGGTGCTGCGGATCCAGTCGGAGTTCATCGAGGGTTTCGGGATGCTGGCCGAGCTCGGCCCGGCGATCAGCGTGTTCGGGTCCGCGCGGACCAGGCCGGACGACCCGATGTACGCCGCCGCCGAGGAGCTCGGCCGCAAGCTCGTCGGCGCCGGGTTCGCCGTCATCACCGGCGGTGGTCCGGGTGTGATGGAGGCGGCGAACAAGGGGGCCTCGCAGGCCGACGGCGTCTCGGTCGGGCTCGGGATCGAGCTGCCCTTCGAGAGTGGACTGAACGAGTGGGTCGACATCGGGATCAACTTCCGCTACTTCTTCACCCGCAAGATGATGTTCGTGAAGTACGCGCAGGGCTTCGTGGTGATGCCCGGCGGGTTCGGCACCCTGGACGAGCTGTTCGAGGCGCTGACGCTGACCCAGACGCGCAAGGTGACGTCCTTCCCGGTGGTGCTGTTCGGGTCGTCGTACTGGGGCGGCCTGGTCGACTGGCTGCGCGACACCATGCTGGCCGACGGCAAGATCGCGCCGGCCGACCTGGAGATGTTCACCGTCACCGACGACGTCGACGAGTCGGTGAGCTACATCCTCAAGGCCAGCGAGGCGGTCGATGCGGCCGCCGAGGAGGCCGCCGCCGAGGCAGCGCAGGACGTGGCGCGGGCGGACGGGACGTAGCGGCTCTCAGGCCAGGCCGCGGCGGGCCACGGCCGGCTGCCGGACGCCCTTGATCGAAGCGACCATGTCAAGCACCTGGCGGGTCTCGGGGACGTTGTGGGCGCGGAAGACCCGGGCGCCGTGCCAGGCCGAGATCGCGGTCGCGGCCAGGGTGCCCGGCAGCCGTTGCGCTGTCGGCAGGTCGAGGGTCTCGCCGACGAAGTCCTTGTTGCTGAGGGCGACGAGCACCGGCCAGCCGGTGGCGACCAGCTCGTCGAGCCGGCGGGTCAGCTCGAGCGAGTGCCGGGTGTTCTTGCCGAAGTCGTGGGTGGGGTCGATCAGGATGCCGTCGCGCCGCACCCCGGCGGCGACCGCCCGGTCGGCGAGCTCGGTCACCCGGTGCAGCACGTCCGCGACCACGTCGTCGTAGCCCACCCGGTGCGGGTCGGTCCGCGGGCCGAGGCCGCCGGTGTGGCTGCAGACCAGACCGGCCCCTTGCTCGGCGGCCACCGCGACCAGTTCCGGGTCCGCGGCCGCCCAGGTGTCGTTGATCAGGTCCGCGCCGGCCCGGCACAGCTCGGCGGCCACCTCGGCGCGCCAGGTGTCGACGCTGATGACCAGATCCGGATACCGCTCGCGCACGGCGGCGACGAAGTCACGGGTCCGGTCCAGCTCCTCCGCGGCGGACACCTCGGCGCCGTACCCGGCCTTGACACCGCCGATGTCGACGATCTCCGCACCGCCCGAGACCACCTCGTCCACCCGCCGCAGCGCCGCGTCGGTCGCGAACGTCGCACCGCGGTCGTAGAACGAGTCCGGGGTGCGGTTGACGATCGCCATCACGACCGCGTGGTCGTCGCCGAACACGGCCGATCCGAGCCTCAGCGGCACATCTCCTCCTGGTCACCCGGTGGCATCGCGGCCGGTCCGGCGCACGCCGTTGTGCGCGTGGCCGGTCAAGCGTGGCACGATCGGGAGCGTGACGTGGTTCTTCACCCTGATAATCGTCCTGCTGATCGGTGGCGTCGCGGTCGTGGCGTCCGGTCGCTGGGGCGGCATGGCCGAGGTGTACGACGACCGCCCGGACATGCGCGTGCCCGCCGACCGGCCACTCACCGCGGTGGACATCGACTCGTCGCGATTCGCGGTCGGCGTGCGCGGCTACCGCATGGACGAGGTCGACAGCCTGCTGGAGCGCCTGGCGCGTGAGATCGCCGAGCGGGACCGCCGGATCGCCGACCTGGAGCGTGCCGTGACCCCGATCGTGCAGGGTCCGGACGGCTCGGGCTTCAGCCCGCGGCCCGGTGAGGCAGCGTTCGATGAACACGCCCCGATAGGCCGGCACGCCGCACGCCGTCCCGCCGACCAGCCGGCACTCCTGCCGGAGTTCCCCGCGCCGGCAGCGCCCGATGCGGCGGGCGGGCCTGATGCGGCGGCCGGGCCCGATGCGGCGGGCGGGCCTGATGCGGCGGGCGGGCCTGATGCTCCGGTAGAGCATGAGGCGGCGTCGCCTGAGGCTGCTGCGGCGCCTGGGGCGGTTGTTGAGCCTGTGGCTGAAGCGGATCCTGACCCGGCCGTGCAGCCTGCGGCCGTGGTGGAGTCCGACGGGGCTGCGGATCCGGAGGCGGTCGTGGAGTCCGACGCCGTCGCGAAGTCCGACGCCACTGCCGAGCCCGAGGTGGTCGCGGGGCCCGAGGCGGTGGTCGACGCCGACGCGGTGACGCGGGCCGACACGCCCGTAGAGCCTGGAGCGGTGGCACCAGAGGTAGCCGTGGAGCCCGAGGGAGCTGCCGAGGCCGCGGTGGCGCCGGAGGACGACGCGGCGGTCGAGCCTACGCCGGCGGAGGAGCCTGAGGCGGCGGAGCCTGCTGTGTACGCGGCCGAGACCGAAGCGGCCGCGCAGAACGCTGCGAACGTCGTACCCGACGTCGTGCAGCCTGAGGTGGCAACGGAGCCGCCGGCGACCGACTCCGGGGAGCAAGCTGTCGAGACGGCGAGCCACGACCGAGCGAACCCCGGTGCGGTGGGGCACGGCTTCGCGGATGACGCGACGATCGAGTTCGAGGCGATCACGGTCGACCCGTCGGTGGAGCCGCCCGCCACGCTGCACGTGGCCGATGGCGCCGCGGATGCCGCGACCGAGGTGGGCGCCGAGCAGGTGGACGGGCAGATCAGCATCGA
>DASXRB010000317.1:0-2131 GCA_036506875.1 Kribbellaceae bacterium
CGTTCACGATCTCCATCGGCGAGAACGCGTGCACGTGCATCTCCGGCACGCGGTCCTTGACCGCCCGCACCAGGCCGGCGTAGGCCGTGCCCGGCAGGTCCGGGTGGATACCGCCCTGCATGCAGACCTCGGTGGCGCCCACCACCCACGCCTCGTGTGCGCGGTTCGCGACCTCGTCCATCGACAGCGAGTACGCGTCGGCGTCGGTGCGGCGCTGGGCGAACGCGCAGAACCGGCAGCCGGTGTAGCAGACGTTGGTGAAGTTGATGTTCCGGTTCACCACGTAGGTGACGTCGTCACCGACCGTTGCCTTGCGCAACTGGTCGGCGATCCGGGCCAGCTCGTCCAGCGCCGCCCCGGTCGCGGTCATCAGCGTGAGCGCCTCGGCGTCGGACAGTCCGGCCGGGTCCCGCTCGGCGGCAGTCAGCGCGGCCTTCACGTCACCATCGAGCCGCTGCGGGGCCGAACGCCCCGCGACGTCCTCACGCAGCGCGTCCCAGTCGCCATAGGCGGCGTCGAAGTCCGAGCGGGTCTCGGTACGACGCCCCTCGGTGTCGATCGCCGTGTGCAGGTCGGTCCGGCCCGCGTCGCCCCAGCCGCCGTCCGGCTCCTGCCACGGCAGGCCGACCGGCCGCGCCCCCTCGTTCGCCAGCCCGGTGGCCGGGTCGACGAGCGCGTCCACGTGCGGCCGCAGCCGCGGGTCCAGCCACGGCTCGCGCAGGTACTCCGGGTGCGCGGTGAGCCTTTCCCGCAAGGTGAAGCCGGCGTCCGCGGTCACCTTCGCCAGGTCGTCCAGGTGCGGCCACGGCCGCTCCGGGTTCACGTGGTCAGGGGTCAGCGGGGACACCCCGCCGAAGTCGTCCACGCCGGCCGCGAGCAGCAGCCGGCACTCGTCCAGGTCGACCAGGTTCGGCGGCGCCTGCACCCGCGCCCGCGGCCCGAGCACGATCCGGGTCACCGCGATCGCGGCCAGCCACTCGTCCAGCGGCACGTCGTCGTCGTTGCGCATCGCCGTGTCCGGCTTCACCCGGAAACCCTGGATGATCACTTCCTGCACCCCGCCGTACCGCCGGGCGACCCGGCGCAGCGCGAAGATCGAGTCGGCCCGCTCGGCGAGCGTCTCGCCGATCCCGATCAGCAGCCCGGTGGTGAACGGCACGTTCGACCGGCCCGCGTCCTCGAGCACCCGCAGCCGGACCGCGGGGTCCTTGTCGGGAGACCCGTAGTGCGCGCCGCCCTTCTCGTCGTACAAGCGCCGTGAGGTGGTCTCCAGCATCATGCCCATGCTGGGCGCGACCGGCTTGAGCCGCTGCAGGTCCTGCCACGACATCACGCCAGGGTTCAGGTGCGGCAGCAGCCCGGTCTCCTCCAGCACCCGGATCGCCATGGCCCGTACGTAGTCCAGCGTCGAGGCGTAGCCCGCCTCCTCCAGCCACCGCTCGGCCGCCTCCCACCGGTCCTCCGGCCGGTCGCCGAGGGTGAACAGCGCCTCCTTGCAGCCCAGCTCCGCACCCCGCCGCGCGATCTCCAGGACCTCGTCCGGACTCAGGTACGGCGACTCGACGCGGCCCGGCGTGGTCGCGAACGTGCAGTAGTGACAGCGGTCCCGGCACAGCCGGGTCAGCGGGATGAACACCTTCTTGGAGTATGTGACGATCCCGGCCCGGCCGGCGTCGGCCAGGCCGGCGTCGCGGACCCGGGCGGCGACCGCCATCAGCCGCTCGAGATCCTCGCCGGCGGCGCCGAGCAGCACCTCCGCCTCGGCCGGGTCGAGGGTCTTTCCGTCGTCCGCGCGCTTGAGTGCGCGCCGCATCGCGAGGTCCGTGGAACCGGGGCGCTGGGTCACCCCACGAGCCTAAGCAACCCGTTCAACCGCACCGAACCCGCCAGGGCTCGGCTTGGGGTGTCGCGGTGCCGGCACTGGACTCGTGGGCGCACACTTACCAGCGTGACGGAGTTGCCCGAACTGACCGTGCACGTGAGCGTGCAGGCCGACGCGGCCGCTGACGACGCGGAGATCGCCGAGATGCGCGACCACGTTCGATCCATGCTGGCCGAGCATGAACTCGACGTGACCGACGGGCCTCCGGACGCCACGGCGCCGGCCGGGGCGAAGGGCGATCCCGCCACG
>DASXRB010000318.1:0-1620 GCA_036506875.1 Kribbellaceae bacterium
AGGAGGCCTGGCTGCGGCTCAGCCGGACCGATGCCGGCGAGGTGGAGAACCTCGGCGGCTGGCTGACGACCGTGGTGGCGCGGGTCTGCCTGAACATGCTCCAGTCCCGGAAGGTGCGGCGTGACGAGCCGGTCGGTGACCACCTGCCGGACATGTTCGTGAACGAGGACAGCACGGTCGATCCGGAGCAGCAGGCGGTGCTGGCGGACTCGGTCGGTGTCGCGATGCTCGTGGTGCTGGACACGCTGGCGCCGGCCGAGCGGCTGGCGTTCGTGCTGCACGACATGTTCGCGGTGCCGTTCGAGGACATCGCCGAGATCGTCGGGCGGTCACCGGCCGCGGCACGGCAGCTCGCCAGCCGGGCGCGGCGCCGGGTCCAAGGTGGCGACGTCGCGCCGGACGCGGGCGTGGGCCGGCGGCAGCAGGTCGTGGACGCGTTCCTCGCCGCCTCGCGACAGGGCGACTTCGAGCGGTTGATCGAGCTGCTCGACCCGGACGCGGTCTGCCGGGCGGACGCGGCCGCGGTGCTGGCAGGCGCCGACGCCGAGGTACGCGGGGCGGCCGCCGTCGCGCAGACCTTCGCCGGACGCGCCCGGGCCGCCCAGGTCGCGCTCATCGACGGCGCGCCCGGCCTGGTCTGGAGCCAGGCCGGCACCCCACGGGTCGTGTTCGCGTTCACCATCACCGACGACGGCCGCGTCACCGCCATCGACCTCCTCGGCGACCCCACCCGCCTCACCGAGCTCGACATCGAGCTCCTCGACGACTGAGCCCCGGGCCGGTCACAAAGGACCGACGAGTGGCGACACGCCGCGTCACAAGGGCCCGATCACGTGATGGGGTGGTCAGGCGGGGGAGGGGGCTGTGTCCGCGAACTGGGTTCGGTAGAGCTCCTCGTAGCGGCCGCCGGCGGAGAGGAGCTCTTCGTGGGTGCCGCGTTCGATGATGCGGCCGGACTCGACGACCAGGATCTGGTCGGCGGCGCGGACCGTGGAGAGGCGGTGCGCGATCACGATCGACGTGCGCCCCGCGAGGGCCTCGGCGAGGGCGGCCTGGACCGCGGCCTCGGAGGTGGAGTCGAGGTGTGCCGTCGCCTCGTCGAGGATGACGACGCGGGGCCGGGCGAGCAGCAGCCGGGCGATGGTGAGGCGCTGGCGTTCACCGCCGGACAGGCGGTAGCCGCGTTCGCCGACGACGGTGTCCAGGCCGTCGGGCAGCGACCGGACCAGGTCGTCGAGGCGGGCGCGGCTCAACACGTCCCAGATCTCGTCCTCGGTGGCCTCCGGGCGGACGAACTCGAGGTTCGAGCGCACCGACTCGTGGAACAGGTGACCGTCCTGGGTGACCATGCCGAGGGTCGCGCGGATGCCGTCGAAGGACAGTTCGCGCACGTCGACGTCACCGATCCGGACGGTGCCGGAGTCCACGTCGTACAGTCTCGGCACGAGCTGCGCGATGGTGGACTTGCCGGCGCCGGAGGAGCCGACCAGCGCCACCAGCTGTCCCGGTTCGGCGCGGAACGAGATGTCGTGCAGCACCTCGACACCGCCGCGCTGGTCGAGCTGGACGACGTCCTCGAGCGAGGCGATCGAGACCTTGTCCGCGGACGGGTACCCGAAC
>DASXRB010000319.1:0-4722 GCA_036506875.1 Kribbellaceae bacterium
GGCCCGCTCGACCGCGAGCTTGCAGGAGTCGACCCGGTTGACCTGACCCATGCCGACACCGACCGAGGCACCGTCGGAGGCGAGCAGGATCGCGTTCGACTTCACCGCGCGGCACGCGCGCCACGCGAAGGCCAGGTCCGCCAGCACCTCGGGAGAGACCGGCTGACCAGCCGCGAGCGTCCACGTCGACGGGTCGTCGCCCGGCGCCTGGAACCGGTCCACGGCCTGCACCAGCACACCGCCGCTGATCGGCCGGAACTCGATCGGGTCCGGGTGCTCCGCGACCGGGCAGACCAGGATCCGGAGGTTCTTGCGCGCGGCCAGGACCTCGACGGCGCCCTCCTCATACGAAGGAGCGACGATCACCTCGGTGAAGATCTCCGCGACCTGCTTGGCGAGCTCCACCGACACCGCCCGGTTGGTCGCGATCACACCGCCGTACGCCGAGACCGGGTCGCAGGCGTGCGCCTTGCGGTGCGCCTCGGCGATGTCCGCGCCGACCGCGATCCCGCACGGGTTGGCGTGTTTGACGACGGCCACCGCGGGCTGGTCGAAGTCGTACGCCGCCCGCCGCGCCGCGTCCGCGTCGACGTAGTTGTTGTACGACATCTCCTTGCCGTGCAGCTGCTCCGCGGTCGCCAGCCCGCCGCGCCAGTGGCGGTACAGAGCCGCCGGCTGGTGCGGGTTCTCGCCGTACCGCAGCACCGCCGCGCGCTCCCAGGTCGCCCCGATCCAGTTCGGGAACCCGGTGCCCTCGCTCGTGTCGGTGACGACGCTGCCCATCCAGGAGGCGACGGCGACGTCGTACGACGCGGTGTGCTGGAAGGCGAGCGCGGCGAGCTGCCGGCGCTCCGCCAGCGTGAACCCGCCGGCGGCCACCGCCGCCAGCACGTCGTCGTACCGCGCCGGGTCGACGACGACCGCCACCGACGCGTGGTTCTTCGCGGCACCGCGGACCATCGACGGGCCGCCGATGTCGATCTGCTCGACACACTCGTCCGGCGTCGCCCCGGACGCCACGGTGTCCGTGAACGGGTACAGGTTGCTGACCAGCAGGTCGAACGGCTCCACCTTCATCACCGCGAGCTGCTCGAGGTGCGACTCCAGCCGGGTGTCGGCGAGCAGGCCGGCGTGCACCATCGGGTGCAGCGTCTTCACCCGCCCGTCCAGGCACTCCGGGAACCCGGTGAGCTCCTCGACCCTGGTCACCTCGACGCCGGCGTCGGCGATCCGCCGCGCGGTCGAACCGGTCGACACGATCCGCACGCCGGCCGCGGCCAGGCCCTTGGCGAGCTCCTCCAGTCCGGTCTTGTCGTACACGCTGACCAGGGCGCGGCGGATCGGCCGCCGCCCTTCGGGCGAGGTGCTCACGGGATGGTGACCTTTCTTCCGGTGATGGTCCAGCCCTCGCGGACCAGACGGCCGACCGCGTCGACGAGCTGCCTGCGCTCGACGACCTTGATGCGCTCGGTGAGGGTCTGTTCGGTGTCGTCGTCCTCGACCGGTACGACGACCTGGGCGATGATCGGCCCGGTGTCGACACCGCCGTCGACGAAGAACAAGGTGGCGCCCGCGACCTTCACGCCGTACTCCAGCGCGTCGCGCGGGCCGTGGATGCCGGGGAAACCGGGCAGCAGCGCGTTGTGCGTGTTGATGTAGCGGTCCCCGAACGCCTTCAGGAAGTCGTCGCCGACCAGCTTCAGGAATCCGGCCGACACCACGAGGTCAGGCTCGTACGACGTGACCGACGCGGTCAGCGCCGCGTCCCACCCCGACCGCTGCGGGTAGTCCTTCACCCGGTGCACGAACGTCGGCACGCCGGCCCGCTCGGCCCGCGCCAGGCCCTCGATCCCGTCCCGGTCGGCGCCGACCGCGACGACCCGCGCGCCGTACGACGGGTCGGCGCAGGCGTCCAGCAGGGCTTGCAGGTTCGAGCCCGAGCCGGACACGAGCACGACCAGGCGCGCGGTTGCGTCGGGGGTGGGCACGAGCGAACTTTATCCGGCCCGGTCAGCGCGCCCGGCGGCGGTGCTGCATCCCGATGGCGGCGACCGCGGTCCCGGCGGCGCCGAGCATCGCCCCGGCGGCCAGCGTGGCCGCCGCGGTGACCGCGCCCGGCACCCCGACGGCGGCCATCCGCCCCGGCCCGGCCGAGCCGCCGGCGAACACCATCAGCACCAGCAGCACGACGCCCGCCAGGACAGCCGACAGTGCCGCCCGCAGTACGACGCCGGACCAGCTCACCGCGACACCGCGCCGCTGCGACCGTCGTACCCGCTTCGCGACCACCAGACCGCCGGCCGCACCCGCGAGCAGCGGGACGACCGCGGTGAGGACGAGCAGGTACGACGGGGTGGCGCCGTCGCGCGGCAGCGCGGCCAGCAGCGGCAGCGCGGGCAGGCTGCCCAGCTCCACCCCGGTCGGCGCGACCGTCGTACCGACCCCGACCTGGAAGCCCGGTCCGGCGGCGAACGCCACGGCGTACAGGGCGGCGTTCGGCAGCAGCACCACGCAGATCGCGAACAGCACGACCGAGCCGATCACGCCCGGGTCGAGCGCCTCCAGCAGCGACGTCGCGCGGGCGAAGTGTGTCAGCAGCGACAGCCCCACCAGCACCGCGCCCACGGCGGGTGCGGCGACGGCCGCGGCGGCACCGGCGGGCAGCGCGTCCCGGAGCCACTCCGGCAGCGCGTCGGCCATGTCCTCCGCCGCCCCGGACTCGACCAGGATCCCGGCGGTGCCGGCCAGCAGCGCCAGCGACCCGGCCGCCACGAACGCGGCCAGCGGCGCCACCCGGGCCTCGTCACCGGAAACCAGTACCGCGGCCAGCGCGGCGCCGGCGCCGTACCCGGCCGCCAGCACGCACCCGGCTTTGACCAGGTCCGCGGTCAGGTCGGCGGCGCTCACCCGCGCGGTGAACCGGCCGGAGCGGTACAGGCTGACGAGCACGACGAGGGTCAGGCCGAGCGGCGCGAGCGAGAAGGTGCCACCGGACAGCTGCACCGGCGCCTTGTGCGCGACCAGCCAGGTCAGCACGCCGGCCTGGACCGCGCCGGACGCCCCGCCGAGGCTCGCCGCCAGCCAGCCGGTCACCGCGACCGCGGCGCACGCCAGGATCCCGGTCAGCAGGCTCGACCCGGCGCCGATCAGCGCTGACAGCACCACCGGCTTCGGCTCGGGGTCGCGAGGGGGCGAGGAGTCGCCGTCGCCGGCGCGCTCGGGGTCACGGTTCAGCAGCTCGGTCATCTGAAGCACCATGCTCGCCGCTGCCTGGGACGGTGGCGCCGAGACACGCCGGATGTGGGAGACTTCCATCCCCCGTCCAGTGGCTTGCCCGACTCTGTACCGTCGGGTAGATCACCCAGGAGGTACACCGAACAGATGACCGGCACTATCGGCCCGGCCGGTGGGCGCAGAGCGACCCGGGTCAGCCGCACGGCTGCCCGTCAGGCCAAGCGCCAGCGCGCCAAGCGGCGCCAGCAGCTGATCGGGGCTGGGCTCGTGATCGCCCTGCTGCTCGGCGGAGCGACCTACGCCATCGTCGCCGGCTCCCGCGACAGCGCGCAGCGGGCCGGCAGCGCCGGCTCGGCCGGCTCCGACAGCGGGCTGCTGAAGGACGCGGGCTTCCTGCTGGAGGCCGACGGCGCGCAGAAGATGTCGGCCGGCGCCTGGACCGTGACGTCGACCGCGTCGGACTCCGAGACCCCCGACCGGTCGTTCGGCTGCCAGGCACAGCGGTTCGCCGACCCCGCCGGGGTCCGCACCTGGGTGCGGATGTTCAAGAACCCCACCGCCAAGACCGCCGCGGTCGAGTACATCGAGCTGTCCGGCGACGCCGACGGCGCGCAGCGCGCGTACTCCACGATCGTGTCCTGGCTGAGCGCCTGCACCGCACCGCCGCAGCGGCTGGTCGCCAGCTACAACGCCGACGGGATCGCCGACCGCGGCATCGTGGCGGTGTTCGCCGAACCGCTCAAGGGACAGCTGCTGCAGCAGCGCTACCGCGTGCTGACCGTCGCGAGCACCGGTCCCGCCACGATGGTCTTCGAGTACGTCGCCACCGGGGCCGCCCCGCCGGCCACCGCCGGCACCGTCGGCGCCGCCTCGGACGCGCTGAAGAAGCTGTGTCTCGAGACCAGGACCGGCTGCCCGCGCACCCTGGAGCTCAAACCGGAGCTGCTCCTCGCGAGCAGCGAACCGCCCGGCTTCCTCGCGCCGATCGACCTGCCGGTGATGCCCGCGCTCACCCCCTGGGTCGGCGTCGACATGAAGACGAACCAGCAGACCGACTGCAACGAGACGGTGCAGAGCAAGTCGCACCCCAAGCGCGCCAAGGCCCGCACGTACGTGACGCCGGAGTCGTCCGCGCCGACCGAGTTCGGTCTCGACACCAAGATCTACGAGTTCGGCACCCCGGCGGAGGCGAACGCGTACCTCACCGCGGTCCGCGGCACGCTCGACAAGTGCAAGACCTCCAACCTGAAGACCAAGCGCACGCTGGCGGTCAGTGACCACGGCGGCGTCACCGGCCAGACCTGGAAGGTGACGTCCGAGCTCAGCAACGGCAAGGACCTGATCTACCGGGTCGGGGTCGCGCGGGCCGGCCAGCGGGTGGTCTACCTGCTGTTCCTGGTGATCGACAAGCTCGACTTCACCGACCGCGCGTTCGCCGACGTCGTCGCCCGCGCCGGCCAGCGCTCGCTGTCCTTCAAGTAGCCCCCC
>DASXRB010000320.1:0-2717 GCA_036506875.1 Kribbellaceae bacterium
TTGAACCGCTTCCAGAACAGTGAGTACAGGATCGTCGGCAGGTTCGCCGACGCCGCGACCGCGAAGGCCAGCGCCACCAGGAAGGCGATGTTCTGCCCGTTGGCGAAGATGCCGCCGACGATCGCGACGGCGCCGATCACCAGCACAGTGATCCGGGCGACCCGGACCTCGCCGTCCGCGTTGACCTGGCCGCGTTTGATGACCTGGCCGTACACGTCGTGCGCGAACGACGCGCTCGCCGTGATCGTCAGGCCGGCGACCACCGCGAGGATCGTCGCGAACGCCACCGCCGAGACCAGGCCGAGCAGCACCTCGCCGCCGAGGTGGTAGGCCAGGAGTGGCGCGGCCGAGTTCGCCTTGCCGGGCGCGGCCTTGATCGCGTCGGAGCCGACCAGCGCGCCGGCGCCGTACCCGAGCACCAGGGTGAACAGGTAGAAGATGCCGATGATCCAGATCGCCCAGACCACGCTGCGCCGGGCCTCCCTCGACGACGGCACGGTGTAGAACCGCATCAGCACGTGCGGCAGGCCCGCGGTGCCGAGCACCAGCGCCAGGCCGAGCGAGAGGAAGTCCAGTTTGGTCGTCCCGGTCAGGCCGTACTGCAGACCCGGGTTGAGCAGCTTCTCGCCGGCCTTGTTGTGGTCGACCGCCGCGCCGAGCAGGTGCGACAGGTTCACGCCGTACTTGCCGAGCACCCACAGCGTCATCACGCCGGCGCCCAGGATGAGCAGCACCGCCTTGACGATCTGCACCCAGGTGGTGCCCTTCATGCCGCCGACCAGGACGTAGGTGATCATCAGCAGTCCGACGACCGCGATGACGACGCTCTGCCCGGCCTTCTTGTCGATGCCGAGCAGCAGCGCGACGAGACCGCCCGCGCCGGCCATCTGGGCCAGCAGGTAGAAGAAGCTCACCGTCAGCGTCGAGATCGCCGCCGCCATCCGCACCGGCCGCTGCTTCAGCCGGAACGACAGCACGTCGGCGAGCGTGAACCTCCCGGTGTTGCGCAGCAGTTCCGCGACCAGCAGCAGAGCCACCAGCCAGGCCACCAGGAAGCCGATCGAGTACAAGAACCCGTCGTACCCGTTGACCGCGATCGCCCCCGCGATGCCGAGGAACGACGCCGCGGACAGGTAGTCGCCGGAGATCGCGATCCCGTTCTGCGGCCCGGTGAACGACCGGCCGGCCGCGTAGTAGTCGGCCGCCGTCCGGTTGTTGCGCGAGGCCCGCACCACGATCGCGAGCGTGACCACCACGAAGCCCGCGAAGATCGCCAGGTTCAGCCCCGGGTTGCCGATATCGGTTGCCAGCGGCAACAGCTGTGCGCTCATCGGCCGGCCCCCTCGACCTCGTCGCGGAGCCGCTCGGCGGCCGGGTCGAGCTCACGGTCGGCCCACCGCGCGTACACCATCGTGATGATGAACGTCGACGCGAACTGACCAAGACCCATCAGCAGCGCGACGTTGATGTTGCCCGCCACCTTGTGGGACATGAAGCCCTTCGCGTACGCCGCGAGCAGTACGTAGAGGAAGTACCAGGCCAGGAACAGCCCGGTCATCGGGAACACGAAGCGGCGGAACCGACGGCGCAGCTCGGCGAAGTCCGGCGACGCCTGGACCTCCCGGTACGACGTGAGGTCCCGCTCGGCTGTCTGGCTCATGTGGCGGCCTCCGATCAGCGTGACCGGCTCGGCTGCCGGCCCAGGGAACTGCGCCGACTGTGCGCCGCGTCACGCCACCGGTGGAAGGCCCGCGCCCGCCCGCAGCGACCAGCGGCGCCGCACCCTCGCCGGGCGGCCTCCGGCCGCACGACGAACGGCCGGTCCGGTACGACGAACGGTCGCCGCTGCCTTGGTGAGCCCCGGTCAGCCGCGGTCGAGGTCGACCGACTCCGGCGTGTGCAGCCGGACCATGCTCCGTGCCACGCCACGCGGGACCCGCCCCGGCGTCAGCACGGACACCACGACGACCGCGCCGAAGGCCAGCGGCATCGTCCAGGCCGCGGGTTGCGCGAGGAACGCCCGGATCCAGCCGTGCGGCTCGAGGTCCGACACGTTGACCAGCACCGCGCCGATCGTCGTACACCCGCCGACCGCCAGGCCCGCCGCGGCGCCCGCCGTGGACATCCGCCGCCACCAGATGCCCAGCACCAGCAGCGGGCAGAACGTCGACGCGGCCACCGCGAAGGCCAGCCCGACGGTGTCGGCAAGGCTCAGCGACCCGGTCAGGTTCCAGGCGAGATAGGGCACGAGGACGGCGAGCAGCGCGGCGAGCCGGAAGCTGTTCACCGCGGCGTAGTCACCGCCGGTCCAGCGCCGCATCGGGGACCGCAGCAGGTCCTGGTCGATCACACCCGCGATCGCCACGGTCAGCCCCGACGACGTGGACAGGAACGCGGCGAACGCGCCGGCCGCCGCCAGCGCCCCGAGCAGGTCCCCGCCGGCCCCGTCGCCGAACACGCGTCCCGGCAGCTCCAGGACGACGGAGTCACTCGCCCCCGCCACCAGGTCCGGCGCGAAGGTGCGACCCAGCACGGCGTACATCGGCGGGAACAGGTAGAACACGCCCAGCAGCCCGAGCACGACTACCGTCGTCCGGCGTGCCGCCCGGCCGTCCGGGTTGGTGTAGAAGCGGACCAGCACGTGCGGGAGGCCCATGGTGCCGAAGCACAGCGCGAGGATCAGTGAGTACGTCGCGTACAGCGGGTGCTCGCGCCCG
>DASXRB010000321.1:0-5217 GCA_036506875.1 Kribbellaceae bacterium
CGTCCACCCGGTGCCGCACGGCGGCGAGGTCGGTCGCGCTGTAGCCGAAACCGCCGTCCGCCTTGCGGACGATCACCGGGAGCGGCGACCCGTCCCGCCCGGTGAACCCCGGCAGGAACGCGCACAGCGCGCCACCGGACCTGGTCAGCAGCCCGGCAGCCTCCAGGTCGTCCACGACACCCGGCAGCGCGTCGTTGTAGCTGCTCTCGCCGGCGACGTCGTCCGGCGTCAGCAGCACCCCGAGCCGCCGGTAGACCCGGTCGAACTCGGTCACCGACACGTCCACGATCCGGTGCCACAGCTCGCGCGTCCCGGCGTCGCCGGACTGCAGCGCGACGACCCGCGCCCGCGCCCGGTCCGCGAACCCCGGATCGGCGTCGAAACGCGCCCGCGCCTGCCGGTACAGGTCCTCCAACCCCTTGAGGTCGAGGCCATTCCGATCGTGGGTGGCCGCGTCCCGACCGGTGTCGACCAGCTCCTCGATCAGCATCCCGAACTGGGTGCCCCAGTCCCCGAGGTGGTTCTGCCGCACCACGTCGTACCCGGCGTAGGACAGCACCCGGCACAGCGCGTCGCCGATCACCGTCGAGCGCAGGTGGTGCACCAGCATCTGCTTGGCGACGTTCGGCCCGGAGTAGTCGACGACCACCCGCTCACCGCGGGACGGCAGACCGTCTTCACCGGCAAGCAGCTCGTTCACGTCCGCCGCCAGCCGGGCCGGCAGCAGCGTCAGGTTGACGAACCCCTGCCCCGCGACCGACGGCGGCTCGCACAGGCCGGACACGTCGAGCGCCTCGGCCAGCCGCGCGGCGATCGTTGCCGGTGGCAACCGCAGCGCCCCGGCGAGCCGCAGCGGCAGGTTGGTCTGGAAGTGCCCGAACTCCGGCCGGGTGGCGACCCGCAGCTCGGGATCGGTGCCGGCCAGCTCGGGCCCGAACGCGGTGGTGAGGGCGGCGGTCAGCCGCGCGGTCAGAAGCGGTACGACGGAGGGCATATCGGTCCTCGACACGAGACGCGGGGCAGGGTGAATTGAGGCAGGCCCTAGCGTCGTCGTCGCAGCACGCGGCAAGTATGACAGATCAGCGCGACGCCCAGTACGGTGACGACTCGTGCGGCACCGGCGCCGACGGCGGCTCCGGCTCCTCGCCCAGGAACACCTTGCGCACGACGCGTTCCGCCGCCCGCCCGTCGTTCAGCGCGCAGAACCGCTCCCGGAACGCCTTGCGCGCCGCTCGCGCCGCCGGTCCGTCGTACGACCCGTCCGCGAGCGCCCCCGCGACCTCGCCGCGCGAACCGACGACCACCCCCGGCGGCGTCGCCAGCAGGTCGACGTAGCACCCGTGCGCGGCCCGGTAGTCGTCCCAGCCCGAGCCGACGACCACCACCGGCCGGTCCAGGTTCGCGTAGTCGAACACCAGCGGCGAGTGGTCCGTGACCAGCGCGTCCGCCGCCAGCAGCAGATCCGTCACCGGCCCGTCGGCCGGCGTCAGCACGACGGCGTCCTCGACCGCGACCGGCCCGTCGTCGAGCACGCTCAGCACCGCCGGTGTCCCGTCGTCCACGCCGAGCACGGACCGCACGGCCCGCACGTCCTCGATGGTTGCCGTGAGCAACCGGTCGTCCGCCGGCACGCCGTACTCCAGGGACCGGTACGACGCCGGGCAGACGCGCTCCCATACCTGCGACGCGAACGGGTTGGCGGCGAGGCTGTAGTCCCAGGCGTCGTACCGCTGCACCAGCGCGGCCGAGCGCCGCCACTCCTGCGGCCCGACCAGGTCCAGCCCAGCCGCGGTGAACGGTGTGCCGCGGTGTGTCTGCAGGAAGACCTGGCCCTCCTTCTTGGCCAGGTCGTCGGCGAAGTCGCCGTCGGTGACCAGGTACGACGCCCGCGAGAGGGTGCGGAAATAGCCGGGCGTGGACGCGATGACGTACTCCACCCCGTCGGGGACCTGGTCCAGGCGGTCCGGCCGGACCACCCAGACGCCGCGCAACCCCGGCACCAGCTCGAGCGCCTTCGCGTAGATCGCGAGCGGATCGCCACCCAGCCCCGCGTAGGCCTCACATGCGAACACGGCGAGGTCCGGGTCCAGCACCGCCGCCCGGGACAGCGCCTCGACCCCGCGCCGCCGCGCCGAGCTGGCAGCGGCGCGGACGTTGCGGGGGCCGAGGTAGAGCGTCGCGTAGGTCGCGTAGTCGTCGCGCAGCAGCAGCCGCCGCTTGAACCCGCGCCGGGTCCGCTCCGCGACGTAGTCCGGCGGCAGCCAGCGGTTCGCGAACGCCGCGGCCGCGTGGAAGAACTCCGGCCGGTCGTCCGGCTCCAGCCGCTCCGGCCGGCCCAGCACGGTCAGCGCGTGGTCCAGCGACCGGTCGAACACGAACTTGCGCCACGGCTCCAGCACCGGGTCGGAGGCGAGGAACGCGTGCACCCTGTCGTACTGGTCGAGCAGTGCGAAGTGCCGCCGGCTGTGCTCACCCGGCCGGCGCGCCGTGCGCCGTTGCCGGAAGTGCACGACGACCCGGTCCAGCGTCGCGATCCGGCGTGCGCTGAGCATCGTCGCGTACACCCACGGCACGTCGTCGTAGTAACCGGGAGTGAACGTCAGTCCGTTGTCGTCGAGGAACGACCGCTTGTACGCCTTGTTCCAGGCCACCTCGATGAACGTCAGGAACACCGGCCGCTGGGTCGCGGTGAACACCCCGGACCCCTCTCGCGCGAACGCCTCGTGCCGCCGGTTCCGCACCAGCCGCCCGTCCCACCAGGCCCGCTCGTAGTCGAACATCACGATGTCCGGCTCGCGGGTCTCGGTGATCCGCCGCGCGACCGCCTCCAGCGACCCCGGCAGCATCGTGTCGTCGGCGTCCAGGAACAGCACGTAGTCACCCCGGCAGGCCCGCAGCCCGGCGTTGCGGGCCAGCCCGCGGCCGACGTTCTCCGGCAGGTGCAGCACCCGCACCCGCGGGTCGGCGGCGGCGTACTCGTCGAGGATCGCGCCGGAGTCGTCCGGTGACGCGTCGTCGACCGCGACGAGCTCCAGGTCGTCGTACGACTGCGAGAGCACCGAGTCCAGGCACGGCCGCAGCCAGGCACGAACCCGGTGACAGGGGACCACCACGCTGAACCGGGGCCTCGACGCCATGGACCGTCATCTTAGGGTCGTGCCATGACCGATCCGTTGACGACCACCGACGTGCTCGCCCCGCTGGGATCCCTGGAGGGCGTCGGCCAGGCCGCGCGCGCCGCCCGTGACGCCGTGGACGTGCTGCTGCGCGACCGCGGGATGCGCAAGGTGGGACCGGAGGTCACCGCGGAGTCGCTGCTGCGCGGTGCGCACGCCTCCGCCGCGCTGGCCGGCAGCACCGCGACGCTGGAGGAGGTACGACGCGGGGCCGGCGATCCGGTCGCGGCCGGCGCGGTCCGGATGACCGGCGAGCTGATGTCGCTGGCGCCGTACGCGGACGTGAACCCGGTGCAGGTCTGGACCCGGCTGCACCAGCTCGCCGCCGCGGACCTGGTGTCGAGCCCGGACGAGCTCGGGCATCTGCGAGCCGACCACGAGCCGGTGCCGGACGACATCGACGGGCTCGGCCCGGCGCCGTCGGCGGCGGTGGTGTGGGAGCGGCTCAGCGGGCTGGCCCGGGCGCTGACCCGGCCGACCGCGGCACCTGCCCTGGTGGTCGCCGCCGTCGTGCACGCGGAGCTCGCGGTGCTGCGGCCGTTCCCGCAGGCGAACGGCCTCGTCGCCCGGGCGGCCGAGCGCGTCGTACTAGTTGCCCGAGGCATCGATCGGGTGTCGGCGACGGTCCCGGAGATCGGGCACCTGGAGCTGCGGGCGTCGTACGGGCCGAGCCTGCGCGGCTATGCCGAGGGCGGGGTGACCGGGGTGCGTGACTGGCTGCTGCGGTCCTGCGAGGTCGTGGCACTCGGCGCCGAACGGTCGCCGTTGAAGGAGGGTTGAGGTCCGCACGTGCGAGCGGCGCTCTCACATGGAGAGCGCCGTCGCTGGCACGTCACCCGGGTTACCAAGCGTGCGCTTCTGTCTGTCGCCTCAGGTCAAGCCTGTGGAATCGACTGCCCCTTTGGGATGGGCCGGTCGCCGCGTGGGTGCCCGGATGCCGTGCTGCTGGGTCCTTTCTACTCCGGCTTTCCCTTGCGCGGAAGGGCTGGTGCGATATCCGTACTACGATGCATCGGTTCTGCGCCGCCTGGCGGCGTACAGGACGATGCCGGCCGCGGCCGCTCCTGCACCGATCGCGGTCGCTGCGAGCACGGGCGTGCGGACCGCGCGCAGGCCGGTGCGCTCGGACAGTCCGACCGGTTCGGAGAAGTCCTGGACGGGCCAGCCGCGTTCGATCGCGAGCCTGCGCAGCTGCTTGTCCGGGTTGACCGCGACCGGGTGACCGACGGCTTCGAGCATCGGTGTGTCGGTCACCGAGTCCGAGTACGCGTAGCTGCTCGCGAGGTCGTAACCCTCCGTCGCCGCGAGGTCCTCGATCGCCCTGGCCTTCTCCGGTCCGTAGACGTAGTGCTCGATCTCGCCGGTGTACTTGCCGTCAGCCACCACCATCCGGGGCGCCACGACCCGGTCGGCGCCGAGCATCCGGCCGATCGGCTCGACCACCTCGTACCCCGACGACGACACGATCACCACGTCCCGGCCCTCGGCCCGGTGCTGCTCGATCAGCGTCACCGCCTCGTCGTACACGATCGGGTCGACGATGTGGTGGAGAGTTTCGGCGACGATCTCCTTGACGGTACGAACGTCCCATCCGGCCACCATCGTGGACAGGTACTGCCGCATCCGCTCCATCTGGTCGTGGTCGGCGCCACCGAGCAGGAAGACGAACTGGGCGTACGAGCTGCGCAGCACGACGCGGCGGTTGATCAGCCCGCCGGCGTAGAACGGCTTCGAGAACGCCAGGGTGCTGGACTTGGCGATGACGGTCTTGTCGAGGTCGAAGAAGGCTGCGGCGCGGGGCCGCTGGATGTGCGGCCGGGTGCGATCCATGAGTCCGAGCATAGGGGCGGCACGAGATCCTTCCGGGGCACGGGCTTTTGGACTTTCGTGGATCGTGGTTAGACTGTATGCAGCGTGACAGTGGTACTGGCTGAGACGGTCGCTGAATCCTCCGGGATGCGGCGACTTGATCGGCGCCTGGTGTGGCCGTTGGGAGTCGGGAAATTCTCTCGATCTTGATGTGTTACCCCAGGCCTCGGGG
>DASXRB010000322.1:0-15478 GCA_036506875.1 Kribbellaceae bacterium
CAGGAGCGCGTCGACCGCGACCTTGTCGCCATGGACGACGTTGAAGACACCGTCGGGAAGCCCCGCGTCCGCGTACAGCCGCGCGATGAAGTTGGAGGCCGACGGGTCGCGCTCGCTCGGCTTGAGCACGAAAGTGTTGCCGGTGGCGATCGCCACCGGGTGCATCCACATCGGCACCATCACCGGGAAGTTGAACGGCGTGATCCCCGCACACACCCCGAGCGGCTGCCGGAACGAGTACGCGTCGACATCGGTCGAGACCTGCTCGGAGTACTCGCCCTTGAGCAGCTGCGGGATGCCGCAGGCGAACTCCACGACCTCCATGCCGCGGATCACCTCGCCCTTGGCGTCGGACAGCACCTTGCCGTGCTCGTCGGAGACGATCTCGGCGAGCCTGTCCAGGTTGCGCTCCACCAGGTCGCGGAACGCGAACATGATCCGCGCCCGCCGGGTGAGAGACACGTTGCGCCAGCTGTCGAACGCCTTCCTCGCCGACTCGACGGCCGCATCCACGTCAGCGGTCTCCGCCAGCAGTACCTCCGCTTGCGCCTCGCCGGTCGCCGGGTCCCAGACGCGACCGCGCCGGGTGGACGCGCCGGCGGTCTCCACGCCGCCGATCCAATGCTCGATCGTCTTCACGTCACTGTCCTTCCGGGCTCACATGGGATGTCACAGGTAGGGTCGCTGCGCGCGCTTGGAGGCCTCGTACTCCGCGCGGGCTTTCTGGGTGCTCTCGAGGCTCGCGACCTCCGCGACCGGGACGTCCCACCAGCTGTCCGGCGACGGCACCGGCGCGAGCGGGTCGGTCTCGACCTCCACGACGGTCGTGCGCTGCGACGCCTTCGCCTTCGCCAGCGCGTCGCGGAACTCCTCCACGGTCTTCGCCCGCAGGACGTCGGCGCCGAGGCTGGCTGCGTTCGCCGCGAGGTCGACCGGCAGGGTGTCGCCGTCGAGCAGGCCGGTGTCGGGGTTCCGGTACCGGTAGCTGGTGCCGAACCGCTGCGAGCCGAGCGACTCCGACAGCGAGCCGATCGAGGCGAAGCCGTGGTTCTGCACCAGCACGATGGTCAGCTTCAGGTGCTCGGCGACCGAGGTGACGATCTCCTGCGCCATCATCAGGTACGACCCGTCGCCGACGAGGACGACGACCTCGCGGTCGGGCGCGGCGAGCTTGGTGCCCAGGCCGCCGGCGATCTCGTACCCCATGCAGGAGTACGCGTACTCGACGTTGTAGGCCTTCGGCTCGCGTGCGCGCCAGAGCATCTGCAGGTCACCGGGAAGGCTGCCGGCAGCTTGGACGATCACGTCCCGGGGGTCGAGCACGTCCTGCAGGGCGCCGAGGATCTCCGTCTGCGCCGGCAGCGGCTGGTGGCCGAGGTGGAACGCCCGGTCGACCTCGGCGTTCCAGTCGGCCATCCGGGTGCGGGCCTGCTCGGCGTACGTCTCGTCGACGTGCCAGCCCTCCAGCGCTTCGCGCAGGGCGACCAGGCCTTCGCGTGCGTCGCAGACCAGCGACGCGCCCGAGTGCTTGGCGGAGTCGAACGCCGCGACGTTGAGGTTCACGAACGTCACGGCGGGGTTCTGGAACGCCGTCCGCGAGGCGGTGGTGAAGTCGCTGTAGCGGGTCCCGACGCCGATCACGACGTCGGCGTCCCGGGCCAGCCGGTTGGCCACCGGCGTACCGGTCGAGCCGACGCCGCCGACCGCGGCCGGGTGGTCCCACGGGATCGCGCCCTTGCCGGCGTGGGTGTCCGACACCGGGATGCCGGTGGCCTCGGCCAGCTCGACCAGCGCCGCCGCGGCGTCGGAGTACACCACGCCGCCGCCGGCCACGATCAGCGGACGCTCCGCGGCCCGGATCGCCTCGACCGCACGGCTGAGGGCCGCCGGCTCGGGAACCGGCCGGGCCACGTGCCAGACCCGCTTCCGGAACAGCTCCTCGGGCCAGTCGTACGCCTCCGCCTGCACGTCCTGCGGAAGACACACCGTCACCGCACCGGTCTCGACCGGATCGGTCAGCACCCGCATCGCGCCGAGCAGCGCGGCCGGCAGCTGCTCGGGCCGGTTCACCCGGTCCCAGAACCGCGACACCGGCTTGAAGGCGTCGTTGACGGACACGTCGTACGACCTCGGGTCCTCGAGCTCCTGCAGCACCGGGCTGGCGGCCCGGGTGGCGAAGAAGTCGCTCGGCAGCAGCAGCACGGGCAGCCGGTTCACGGTGGCCAGCGCCGCGCCGGTGACCATGTTGGTGGACCCCGGCCCGATCGACGCGGTGCAGGCCAGCGTCTGCAGCCGGTTGCGGGTCTTGGCGAACCCGGCCGCGGCGTGCACCATCGCCTGCTCGTTGCGACCCAGGTAGTACCGCAGGTCCGTGCCGTCCTGGGCGGCCTGCAGCAGCGCCTGGCCGACACCGGCCACGTTGCCGTGCCCGAAGATGCCGAACACACCCGGGATCAGCCGCTGTTCCTGCCCGTCGCGCTCGGAGTACTGCTCGCTCAGGAACCGCACCAGGGCCTGCGCGACGGTGAGCCGGACCGTCATCGTCGTCCTCCGTAGGGCAGTCGGGAGTCGACCTTCTGGGCGGCCCAGGTGCCGCGCACCCAGGCGTGCCGTGGGTCGTCACAGATCAGCCAGGCGCGCTCGGCACCCGGTCCCGCCATCACGTTGAGGTAGTAGAGGTCGTAACCGGGCGGCGCCATCGCCGGGCCGTGCCAGCCGTGCGGCACCAGCACCACGTCGCCGGACCGCACCTCGGCGAGCACGTCGATCGGCCGGTCGTCGGTTCCGTACACCCGCTGGTAGCCGACCGGGTCGTTGCCCTCGGCACCGGACTCGCCGCGCAGCTCGAAGTAGTAGATCTCCTCCAGCTCGGACTCCTCGCCCGGCCGCTGCTCGTCGTGCTTGTGCGGCGGGTACGACGACCAGTTGCCGGCCGGGGTGATCACCTCGACCGCGATGATCGAATCCGCCTCCAGCACCTGCGGCGTGCCGAAGTTGTGCACCTGCCGGGAGGCCTGCCCCGCGCCGCGCAGCTCGACCGGCACGTCCGCCGCGTCCAGCTTCCGGAACGGGTACGACGAGGCCGCCCGCGCGTGCGGGAAGGCGATCCGCGCACCCTGGGCACTGGTCACCGTGACGGTCGACGCCCTCGGCACGTAGGCCAGGTCGCTCGGTCCGGCGAACACGTCGGACCGGCCCTCCAGCCGCACCGTCTCGCCGGCCACCTCGACGGTCGCGGCACCGGACAGCGGCAGCACGATCCACTCGCAGTCGCCGGTCTCGATCGTCCGCGAGCCGCCGGGCTCGAGCGTCGCGACGTTCAGCCCGGTGTGCTCCCAGCCCGGCTCGCCCGGGCTGATCGCCAGCTCATAGCCGTCCCGTGCGGTGCTCCCGCGCGGCCGGTACCAGTCGCTCATGCCGCACCTCCGTGCACCAGCGCGGCGGCCCGGTCGACGGCGGTGGCGACGTCGCCCTCCACCGGGAACAGCAGCGCCCGGCCGACCACCAGGCCGCGCACCGACGGCAGCGTCAGCGCCTTGCCCCAGGAGGCGTAGGTCTCCTCGACCGCGCCGGTCGGGTCGCCGCCGAGCAGCAGCGTCGGCAGCGTCGTCGCGTCCATCACCCGCGGCAGGTCGTCGACCACCGGCAGCTTCAGCCAGGTGTAGGCGCTGGTCGCACCGAGCCCGGAGGCCACCTGCACCGACTTGATCACCGAGTCCGGGTCCAGCAGGTTGGTGACCCGGCCGTAGTGGTGCGTCGACCAGAACGGCTCGATCATCGCCATCAACTTGTGCCGTGCCAGCTCGGTGACGGCGCGCGCGCTGGCCTCCAGGGTGGCGACCGTACCGCGGTCGTCGAGGTCGATCCGGGTCAGCATCTTGCCGCCGTCGAGCCCGCGCTCGGCCAGGTCGGCCGCGCCGTACGCGGTGAACCGGTCGTCCAGCTCGAACCGCGCGCCCTGCAGGCCGCCGCGGTTCATCGAGCCGATCACCAGCTTGTTCTCCAGCGCACCGAGCAGCAGCAGGTCCTCGAGCACGTCCGGGGTGGCCAGCACGCCGTCCACGCCGGGACGGTCCAGGGCGGTGGCCAGCCGCTGCAGCAGGTCGGTGCGGCTCGCCATCGCGTACCCGTCAGCGCGGACGCCGAGCGCGCCCCGGGCCGGGTGGTCGGCGGCGACGATCAGCAGCCGGCCGTCGTGACCGAGCAGCGGCCGCCGGGCGCGTTGCCGCCACGCCTCGTCGATCGCCTCCGGCCGGCGGGCGCGCGTCTCGGTGAGCTCCGCCACCCGCGATCCCATGTCCGTGGTGCTCATGCGCCCTCCTCCGTCGTCGGGTCGTCGCCGAGCAGGTCGGTGACCTCGGCCTCGGTCGGCATCGCGGTGGAGCACTCCAGCCGGGACGCGACGATCGCGCCGGCGATGTTGGCGAACCGGAGCGTGCGCTCCAGCGGCCAGCCCGCGAGCAGTCCGTGGCACAGCGCACCGCCGAACGCGTCGCCGGCCCCGAGCCCGTTGACCACGTCGACCGGGTACGGCGGGACCTCGACGCGCTCGTCCCTGGTCCGGGCCAGCACGCCCTTCGGCCCCTGCTTGACGATCGCCAGCTCGATGCCCTTGGCCAGCAACGCCTCGGCGGCCCGGTCCGGGTCGGTCTCGCCGACCGCGACCTCGCACTCCTCACGGTTGCCGACGGCAACGGTGCAGTACCCGAGCGCCTTGTCGACCTGGGCGTGCGCCTCGCTCGGGTCGGCCCAGAACATCGGCCGGTAGTCCAGGTCGAGCACGGTGTGCGCGATCCGGCCGCGCGCCTGCCAGGCGGCGAAGTGCGCCGACCGGCTCGGCTCCTCGGACAGCCCGGTGACGGTCGACCAGTAGATCCGCGCCGCGCGGATCGCGTCCAGGTCCAGCTCGGACGGCTTGATGACCAGGTCCGGGGCCTTCGGGAAGCGGTAGAAGTACAGCGGGAAGTCGTCCGGCGGGAAGATCTCGCAGAACGTCACCGGCGTCGGCAGTCCCTCGACCGGCGTGACGAGCGCGTCGTCGACGCCGAGCTCGCGCAGCGCCCGGTGCACGAAGAGGCCGAACGGGTCGTCGCCGGTCCGGGTGATGACCGCGCTGCGCCGGCCGTGCCGGGCCGCGGCGACCGCGACGTTGGTGGCGCTGCCGCCGAGGAACTTCCCGAAGGTCTCGACGTCCTCCAGGTGGACACCGACCTGCAGCGGGTAGATGTCGACTCCGACCCGCCCGATCGTCAGCACGTCGTACGCGGTCATCGCGAACTCCCCAGGCTCCGTGCGACCTCGCCGGGCGCGGCGAGGGAGCGCAGGTAGCCGACGCTGGTGCGGACATCGGCGACCGGGCCGGGCTCGCCCGCGGCGGGCTCGCCGTCGAGCACGGTGTCCTGCTCGAGCACGTACCAGCCCTGGTAGCCGGCCGCCTCCAGCGTCGACACGATCGCGGCGATGTCGATGTCACCGCGGCCGAGCGGGCGGTAGATGCCGCCGCGGACCCCCTCGGTGTAGCTGACCTCGCCGGCCCGCACCTTGCCCGCCCGGCCGGCGTCGACGTCCTTGAGATGGGTGTGCACGATCCGGTCGGTGTGGGTGCGCGCGAGCTCGACCGGGTCGACACCGCCGATCAGCAGGTGCCCGGTGTCCAGGCACAGCCCGATCGTGCTGCCCTCGAGCACCCGGGCCACGTCGCCGGCATTCTCCACCATCGTGCCGACGTGCGGGTGCAAGGTCGCGGTGACGCCCTGCGCCGCGGCGAGGCCGGCCAGCCGGTCGAGGTTCGCCAGCAGGGTCATCCACTGCGCGTCATCGAGCACCGGGCGCTCGTCGTACCCGTCAAGGCCGGTCGCCGCGGCGAGCACCAGCGTGCCCGCGCCGGCGGCGACGAAGCCGCGCAGCTCGCGCTCGACCTCCGGCCCCGGGTCGTACGACGGGTCGTGCAGCACCACGGGCACGAAGCCGCCGACCGCGCGCAGGCCGTGACCGGACAGCGTCGCCGCCTTCGCGTCCGGCTCGTCGGGCAGGAAGCCGGCCGGCCCGAACTCGGTCGCCGCCAGTCCCACCTCGCGCATCTGGGTGAGCACCGTGCCGGCGTCGTACTGCCAGCCCCAGCCCGGCACCTCGCAGACGCCCCAGGAGATCGGTGCGCCGGCGATCCGCGCCTCGATGCCCGCCACCGCTCCGGCCGCCGTCACTGCGCCACCTCGGTGAGGTCGACCGGCCGACCGCTGCGCCAGGACAAGTCACAGGCCTCGGCGATCCGGAACGCCTGCAGCGCGTCCCGCACCGTGCACGGCACCGGGAGGTTGCCTGCGGCAACTTCCGCGAAGGCGGTCAGCTCCGCGACGTACGCGTCGTGGAACCGGTCCATGAACGTGGGGTGCGGCGGGCCTGCCGGGAAGGTCACGCCCGGCTCCGCGGAGCGCAGTGCGGTGTGGTCGTCGAGACCGACCGCCAGCGAGCCCAGGCTGCCGAGCACCTCCATCCGGACGTCGTGCCCGGCGGCGTTGTAGCGGGTGCCGCTCACGGTGACGAAGGTGCCGTCGTCGAGGGTGATCAGCGCCGCCGCGGCGGCCATGTCACCCGCGTCGGCGAACATCGCCTCACCGCGGTCGGTGCCGACCGCGTACACCCGGACCGCCTCGCGCCCCGTGACGAACCGGATGATGTCGAAGTCGTGCACGTTGCAGTCGCGGAAGAAGCCGCCGGAGGTGGGCAGGTACTCCGCGGCCGGCGGGTAGGCGTCGTTGGTGTTCGCCCGGATGCTGTGGATCCAGCCGAGCTCGCCGCCCCGCACCGCCGCGGCGGCCGCCCGGTAGCCGGCGTCGAACCGGCGCTGGAAGCCGATGTGCACCGGCACACCGGACGCCTCGACCCGATCGACCACCTCCCGGTTGCCGGCCAGGTCGCTCGCCAGCGGCTTCTCGCAGAAGGTCGGCACCCCGGCGTCGACGGCCCGGCCGATCAGCTCGGGATGCGTCGAGGTCGGCGCGGTGATCACGAGACCGTCCGGCTTCGTCGCGAAGAGTGCGTCCAGGTCGGTGGCGAACCCGGCGCCCAGCTCCTTCGCCAGCAGCTCCGCACGATCCGGATCGGCGTCGGTGACCACGAGCTCGTCCACGATCGACGTCAGCGTGGCGGCATGGAACGCGCCGATCCGCCCGACTCCGACCAATCCGATACGCATAGGTGATGACCCCTTGTCGTCTGTCATGTGGCGGTGCGCCCAGCGTTGTCGGCGGAGGCGGGTCATGTCAATAGTTTGTTAACACATTTTGACGAGCGGACATACAAACATGCTTCATGTAACATCAGTCCATGTCCCTACTGCCCATCCGGATCGACCGGTCGAGCCCCGTCCCGCTGTACCACCAGCTCGCCGAGCAGCTGAACGACGCGATCAGCAGCGGACAGCTCAACCCCGGCGACGCGCTGGAGAACGAGGTCGCGCTCGCCGACCGGCTCGGGCTCTCCCGCCCGACCGTGCGCCGGGCGATCTCCGAGCTGGTGAACCAGGGTCTGCTGGTCCGGCGCCGCGGGATCGGCACCACGATCGCGAACCAGATGGTGCACCGCCGCGCCGAGCTCACCAGCCTCTACGAGGACCTCGAGCGCGAGGGCCGCAGCCCGCACACGGACGTGCTCAGCCTGCGCACGGACGCCGTCGACGAGCGTGCCGCGCACGCCCTCGGGCTGCCGCCGGAGACCCCGCTGGTGGCGATGGTCCGGCTCCGGTACGCCGGTGACCTGCCGCTCGCGATCATGCGCAACTGGCTACCGCCGAGCTGGCACGACATCACCGTCGAGCAGCTGGAGCGCCAGAGCCTGTACGCCGTGCTCCGGGCCCGCGGCATCCGCCCGGTCGTCGCCCGCCAGCGCATCGGCGCCCGCAACCCGACCCCCGCCGAGCGGCGCACCCTCAAGATGGGCCGCTCGGAGCCGCTGGTCACCATGACCCGCAGCGCGTACGACGCCGACGGCGAGCCCGTCGAGTACGGCGACCACTGCTACCGCGCCGACCAGTACAGCGTCGATGTCATGGTCACCGAACGCTGACCTCCGGTCAGGACGGGTCGTGGAGCAGGGTCCGCACGATCCTGAGGCCCACTGAGAGGTGAGCCAGTTCGGGCCCTTCGGTGTCGACGATCTCGTCCATCATGGTGGCGGCACGCTGGAGGGCGGTGCCTTCGAGGTCCTGCCAGGTGGCGACGCGATCCTCCGGGGACTGCTTGGGGTCGGTGGCGGCGAGCACCTTGGCGGTGAGCTTGGCGTGGACGCCGTGCAGGTCGTCGCGCAGCGCCGCGCGGGCCATCGTCTGCCAGCGGTCCGACCGCGGCAGCGCGACGATGCGCTCCAGGAAGCGACCCAGCTGCAGCCGCTCGCCGAGCGCGAAGTGCACCTTCGCGACCTCCAGTACGTCGAGGTCGTCGCGGTGTGCGGTCTCGACGATGCCGAGCCCGGCGTAGGCCGGTGGCAGAACCGCGATCCGGGTCGCGAAGTCGTCGGTGACGCCCTTGCGCACCAGGTTCTCACGCCGCTGCTCGAACAGCGCCAGCTCGCGGCCCTTCAGCAGCTCCGGCAGCGACTTGGCGAGCGTCGAGATACCCGGCGCGAAGAACTCGATGATCTCGGCCATGTCCAGCGGCGAGCGCCGGTTGCTGACCAGCCAGCGGGTCGCGCGCTCGACCAGGGTGCGGGTCTCCAGCCGCATCTTGGTCTGCGTCTCGGCGTCGACGATGTTGTCCAGCGCCGCGTTCTGGGCGAGCAGGTCCGGCTGGGTGAAGATCCGGCTGGCCGCCAGGTTGGCCCGCACCACGTCGTCGACCGTGCCGCCGGTCTCCAGCGAGAGCCGGTGGAACGCGGTGATCCCGGAGGTGTTGACGAACTCGTTCACCACCTGGGTGACGATGATCTCCCGGCGCAGCTGGTGGTGCGCCATCTGGTCGGCGAACTTCTTCTGGATCGGGGTCGGGAAGTACGACGCCAGCTTCGCGTGCAGGAACGGGTCGTCCGGCAGGTCGCCCTTCAGCAGCTCACCCTCGAGCACGATCTTCGTGTACGCCTGCAGCACCGCGAGCTCCGGCGTGGTCAGGCCGCGGTTCTCGGCCCGCCGCTTGCGGAACTCCGAGACGCTCGGCAGGAACTCCAGCTCCCGGTCGAGCAGCCCCTCGCGCTCCAGCCGCCGTACCCAGTCGGCGTGCACGTGCAGCAGCGCGGGGGCCTGGTACGACGCGTTGGCGAGCGCGATGTTCGAGCGGTAGTTGCTCTTCAGCACCAGCGCGGCGACCTCGTCGGTCATCGAGGCCAGCACGTCGTTGCGCTGCTTCGCGGTCAGGTCACCCTCGGCCACGACCTGGTCGAGCAGGATCTTGATGTTCACCTCGTGGTCGGAGGTGTCCACGCCGGCGGAGTTGTCGATGAAGTCGGTGTTGACCCGGCCGCCCTCGGCCGCGTACTCGATCCGGCCCAGCTGGGTGAGGCCGAGGTTGCCGCCCTCGCCGACCGCCTTGCAGCGCAGCTCGTCGCCGTTCACGCGGATCGCGTCGTTCGCCTTGTCGCCGACGTCCGCATGCGTCTCCGACGACGCCTTCACGTAGGTGCCGATGCCGCCGTTCCAGAACAGGTCGACCGGCGCCTTGAGGATCGCCTTCATCAGCTCCTGCGGCGTCATCGCCGTCACCGCGGCGTCGATGTCCAGCTCCTCGGCGACCTGCGGGCTGATCGGGATCGACTTGTCGGTCCGCGGGTAGACGCCGCCGCCCTCGGAGATCAGCTCCGGGTTGTAGTTCGCCCACGAGGAGCGGGGAAGCTCGAACAACCGCCGCCTCTCGGCGTACGACGTGGCGGCGTCCGGCGTCGGGTCGAGGAAGATGTGCCGGTGGTCGAACGCGGCCACCAGGCGGATGTGCTCCGACAGCAGCATCCCGTTGCCGAACACGTCGCCGGACATGTCGCCGATGCCGACGCAGGTGAAGTCCTGGGTCTGGCAGTCCACGCCCATCTCGCGGAAGTGCCGCTTGACCGACTCCCAGGCACCGCGGGCGGTGATCCCCATCGCCTTGTGGTCGTACCCGACCGAGCCGCCGGAGGCGAACGCGTCGCCGAGCCAGAACCCGCGCTCGACCGCGACCCCGTTCGCGATGTCGGAGAACGTCGCCGTCCCCTTGTCGGCGGCGACCACCAGGTAGGCGTCGTCACCGTCGTACCGCACCACGTCCTTCGGCGGGGTGACCTCGCCGCCGAGCACGTTGTCGGTGATGTCGAGCAGGCCCGCGATGAAGGTCTTGTAGCAGGCGATGCCCTCGGCCAGCCAGGCCTCGCGGTCGGCGGCCGGGTCCGGCAGGTGCTTGGCGTAGAAGCCGCCCTTCGCGCCGACCGGCACGATGACCGCGTTCTTCACCATCTGCGCCTTGACCAGGCCGAGCACCTCGGTGCGGAAGTCCTCCCGGCGGTCCGACCAGCGCAGGCCACCGCGGGCGACGGAGCCGAACCGCAGGTGCACACCCTCGACCCGCGGCGAGTAGACGAAGATCTCGTACGCCGGACGCGGCTCGGGCAGGTCCGGGATCGCCTTCGGCTCCAGCTTGAACGAGATGTACTCGTGGTGGTTGCCGGCGGCATCGGTCTGGAAGTAGTTGGTCCGCAGCGTCGCCTTCATCACCGTCAGGTACGAGCGCAGGATGCGGTCCTCGTCCAGGCTCTTCACGGTGTCGAGCGCGGCCAGGATCTCCTTCTCCAGCTGGCCGACCGCGCTGACCCGGGCCGGGTCGTCGGACGCGCCGAGCCGCGGGTCGAAGGTGGTCTCGAACAGCGAGACCAGCAGCCGGGCGATGTCGACGTGCTCGGCGAAGGTGTTCTCGATGTAGTCCTGGCTGAAGGGCGTACCGCCCTGGCGGATGTACTTCTGGTACGCCCGGATGATCGAGACCTGGCGCCAGGTCAGCCCGGCGGAGACCACCAGCGCGTTGAAGTTGTCACTCTCCGCGCGCACGTCCCAGACCGCCTGGAAGGTGTCGGAGAACAGCTGCCGCAGCTCCTCGCTGACGTGCTCCTCGTCCGCGGTGCGCAGCCCGAAGTCGTAGATGTACGCCGTGACGCCGTCGGCCCGGCGCACCTCGTACGGCCGCTCGTCGACGACCTCGACGCCCATGTGGGTCAGGTGCGGCAGCACCTGCGACAGCGACAGTGGCCTGCCGGTCCGGAACAGCTTGAACCGGCGCTCGTTGCCCTCGGCATCGAACGGGGTGTACAGCGACATCGCCAGGCCGTCGTCGTCCGGCATCTCGTTCAGCGTGCACACGTCCGCGACCGCGACCCGCGCCGGGAAGTCCTCCTTGTACGCCTCGCCGAACGCGTTGCCGTACTGGTTGCTGAGCTTGGTCGCGGTCACCTCGTCGACCGCGGCGGACAGCGCGGCGGCGAAGTCGTCGGCCCAGGCCCGGGTGGCGTCGATGACCCGCTGCTCCAGCTCCTCGCTGTCGAACTCCGGGACCGTCGAACCCTTCTTCATCCGGACCACGAAGTGCACCCGGGCGAGCACCGACTCGGTCACGTGCGCGGCGTACTCCACCGACTCCGCGCCGATCGCGGCCTTGAGGATCTCCTGCATCTTCAGCCGGACCGCCGTGGTGTAGCGGTCACGCGGCAGGTAGACCAGGCAGGACAGGTACCGGTTGTACACGTCGCGGCGGATGAACAGCTTCACCGCGCGCCGCTCCTGTAGGTGCAGCACCGACTGCACGATCGGCAGCAGCTCCTCCACCGGAGCCTGCAGCAGCTCGTCGCGCGGGAAGGTCTCCAGCACGTCCAGCAGCCCCTTGCCGCTGTGCCCGGTCGGGTCGAACCCGGTCAGCTTGAACAGCTCGACCGCCTTGCGCCGCAGCACCGGCACGTGCACGACGCTCTCGGTGTACGCCGTGGACGCGAGCAGGCCGAGGAACCGCCGCTCCGCGACCGCCTCACCCTTCTCGTCGAACTGCTTGATCCCCACGTAGTCCAGGTACGACGACCGGTGCACCGTCGCGCGCGAGTTGGCCTTGGTCAGGATGAGCAGCTTCTTCTCCCGGGCCCTCGCGCTCACCTCCGGCGGCAGCGCCGGCGGCTCGCCGTCCAGCTTCGGGTCGGTGCGCAGGATGCCCAGCCCGGTGCCCGGCACCGGTGTCAGGAAGCCCTTCTTGCCCTTCATCTCGAACGAGTACTCGCGGTACCCGAGGAAGGTGAAGTGCTCGTCGGCGAGCCACTCCAGCAGCTCGCGGGCCTCCTCCACCTCGGTCTCGCCGACCGGCAGGGTCGACGCGTCCAGCGACTCGGCGATCGAGACGCACTTCTCGTGCATCTTCGGCCAGTCCTCGACGGCCTCGCGCACGTCGGAAAGCACCGACTGCAGCGCCGCCTCCAGCCGCCGGTGCGCGGCGGGGTCGGCGACCCGGTCGATCTCCAGGTGCATCCAGGACTCGCGCACCAGGTCGTGCTCGTCGTCGCCGGTCTCCTCGTCGCCGACGACCTCGCTGAGCACGCCGGTGATGTCGCGTCGTACGACGAACTGGGGGTGCACGAGCAGGTGCAGCGCGAGACCGTTCTCGGAGATCACCATCGACGCGCTGTCCACCAGGAACGGCATGTCGTCGACCACGATCTCGACGACCGTGTGGCCGCCGGCCGACCAGCCGTGCTCCTCCAGCGTCGGCGTGAAGACCTTGACCTTCGCGGTGCCCTGCGGACGGTTCGTGGCCGAGCGGTAGTGGTGCTTGGCGGCGCCGAGCATGTCGGTCGGCTGCCGGGAGGCGACGTCCTCGGCCGCTACGTAGCGGTAGTACTGGTTCAGGAACCGGCTGAGCTTGCCCGCGTCCGCCGACTTGTCGTGTCCGTGCGTCGTACCCGCCGCGACGGCCTTGGCGAGAACGTCCGCTTTCTGGGCGTCCAGCCTGCTCTGCATCCTCATCCCGTCCCCAGGAAACACAGCGCCCTCCGGCGCCGGACCGCACGCCGTTGTGCGGTCACCTCAGACATTAGTCCTCTGTGTCAGGTGGTGTGATCCCCGGCCGGGTCGCGGACAGCTGATCGCGGCCATCACCCGATGCCCTGTGCCGCCCCTCGCGCCGGTATCGTCACCGCGGGACGAAGGGGTGAGGCATTGGGCACGACCGACGAGGCGTCGGAGCTCGGGGCGGACGAGCGCGCGGCCTTCGCGACGGCACTGGAGCGGCTGGCGCGTGACGAGGAGCGCGCCGCGAACGCGGTCGCGATGATCGGGCTGCTGGACAGTCCGGAGCTGTCGGCGCTGACCGCGGTGCGGCTGCTCGACCTGAGCGAGCGGGACACCGCCGCCGCCCTCGACCGGCTGACCGGCCCGGGCGTGCTGGAGGCCGTCTCGCCGGACCGGTACCGGATGGACGACGAGGTCCGGGCATACTCCGCCGAGCTGGCCGCCGAGCGGCTCGATGACGCCGAGCGGACCGCCGCGCTCACCCGGGTGCTGGGACTGTACGTGTCGGTGGCCTGGCCGACCCGGAGCCTGTCCCGCCCGGGGATCCCGAACCTGCCCGACGTGAGGCCGGCCGGCTGCCCGGAGCACCTGCGCGAACCGGCCGCGGGGATGGCCTGGCTCGACTCCGAGCACACGACGGTGGTCGGGGTGGTGCGGCGGGCGGCGGCGCAGCCCGGTGTCGACCCGGCGGTGCTGCAGCGGCTGGCGCTGGGGCTGATGACGTTCTACGCGACCTGGCTGCACCTGCGGGACTGGATCGAGGTCGTCGAGGCGGCCCTCGACGCCGGCGGCCGGACCGGGGTCGCGGCGGCCTGGCTGCTCGACGACCTCGCGCTCGCCTACTCCGGCGTCGGCGAGCACAGCCGCGCGGTGGACAGCGCGCGGCGGGCGCTGGAGCTGTTCGAGGAGCTCGGTGACCTGCGCGGGCAGGCGTCGAGCTGCACCTGCCTGAGCCTGGTGCTCGGCCGGCTGGAACGGGACGAGGAGTCGCTCAGCTACTGCCGGCGCAGCCTCGCGATCAGCCGGGACCTGGGCGACTGGCGCGCGGAGGCCGCGGCCTGCCGTGACCTCGGCCTGCTGCTCTGGAAGGCCGGCGACCGGGAGGAGGCGCTGCGCTACGAGCGGCGGTCGCTGGCGCTGTACGAGCACCTCGGCATCCAGCGCGGCATCGGCATGGCCGCGGTGAACACCGGCTCCATGCTGCGCGAGCTCGGCCGGTACGACGAGGCGCTCGAGCACCTGACCCGCAGCGTCACCGTCTGCCGGGCGGTCGGCGACCGGGCCGGCGAGGCGGAGGCGCTGGAGGAGCTGGGCTTCCTCTACGCCGAGCTGGGCCGGTTCCCCGAGGGCCTGACCCTGCTGGAGGACGGGCTCGCGCTCGCCGACGACACCAGCGACCCGCGGCGCCGGGCCAGCGTCCGGCACCGGATCGGCCTCGCGATGGCCCGGGCCGGCCGGCGCGACGAGGCCGCCGCGCACTGGACGGCGGCGCTCACCATCTCCGAGGACCACGGCGACCACCAGGGCGCGGCCGAGCTCCGCCGCCTGCTCGCGGACCGTCGTACCGACTAACCCCAAACGAACGTTCATCGGGCCCCTGTGACCCGGCGTGTCGTCGTTCATCGGGCCGTTCTGACCACGGCCGTGGCAGCAGCCGCGAACAGGAACGCGTCGGCCGGCACCTCTCCCGCGGTCCATGAACATGACATTGCCTGTTCACGGGCCCCGCACGGGGTACCACGTCGCAGCGTCCTGTTCAACGGCCGATCCCCCGTTGAGATCCGGTCCGGCCGTCGGTCCCCGTCGGCAGTTAGGAGCGTGCTGGCAGCCGGAGGCCGGTGCTACGGAGCTCGAGCGCGGCGAGCCGGCCCACGACCTGCTCGTCGTTGTCGCGCCAGGCGGCGACCGGGTCGTCGCTGATCGGCGCCAGCCGGTGCATCGGCTGGTTCGCCATCGCCCGGAGAGCGAACAGCCGCAGGTCCGCCGCCGAGTCGACGAACCGCTGCGCGGCCGTGGCACGGCGGGAGAACCGGATCCGCCGCGGCAACCAGATCAGCACCGCGAACAGGATCGGCAGTCCCGCGGTCACCAGGCCGAGCACGACGGCCAGCTGCTCGACCGCGTGCGCCTGGTCCCGGCCGGCCTGGGCGAGCCGGTCGGCCGCGCCGGCCGCGCCGTCGAGCGGGACACGCAGCTTGCCGCCGACCGCCGGCACCTGGCTCGCCGGGTCGGCCAGGTCACGCAGCCCGCCGGCCAGGCTGTCGCCGGCCTCGGCGGTCTTGCGTCCCGGAGCCCCGAGCGCGTCCGTCACCTTGTAGACCAGCAGGCCGAGCGAGGCGCACACCACCGCCCAGCACACCAGCATCACGTCACCGAGGAACTGCCCGAACCGCTGCGCGGGAAGGTCGGAGTAGATCTTCACGTTCCCGAGTGCACCATGGTCAGGACGGGTATGCCGTCCAGCCCGCGCGCCGCGGCCCGCGC